>CBEULQ010000001.1:0-33655 GCA_965543975.1 uncultured Desulfocucumis sp.
TAAAGCTGTTAACATGTACACTTACAAAAGCATCGGCTTTATTTTCATTGGCCATATTGACCCGCCTGGAAAGATCCTGCCGTTTCTTGGCCAACAGGCCGCTGGTGCCGGGATCATAAAGCATGGTGTCCGTATCCCTGGTAAGAATCACCGTTGCCCCCGATTGGACAAGGATGTCGGCAAGTTTTTTGGAGACAGCCAGGGTAATATCCTTTTCCACCGCTCCTCCCGAACCAATGGCACCGGGATCAATTCCGCCGTGCCCGGGGTCCACCACCACAGTTTTGTTTACCATGACCCGGGAAAGAGTTTCTATGCTTCTTTTTTCTATTATCCCGGGTACAGTTTCAAATATAACGTAAATAAAAAGGCCAATAAGGCCAGCTGCCAGCAGTACAGCTGCTTTTCTAAATAAACGGCTGCCTTTCAGCAACAAAATACTCCCCCTTTTTTCAAAAATAACACCCGCCGGCAATCATAGGAGAAGGGACAAACCTTACTAATTTCTAGAAGGAAAGCCTCCTTTTTTATAGCAATCGACCGGCTGATAATATTATTATGAAAATTCGGAGGA
This sequence comes from uncultured Desulfocucumis sp., assembly GCA_965543975.1. Lineage (GTDB taxonomy): Bacteria > Bacillota > Desulfotomaculia > Desulfotomaculales > Desulfocucumaceae > Desulfocucumis. The sequence goes on from CBEULQ010000001.1 coordinate 575, forward strand.
GCATATGAAAAAAAGGAAGGGGTTTCCTTCCTTTTAACGTTTCGAAAACTGCGGAGCCCTACGGGCTTTTTTGAGTCCGTATTTTCTTCTTTCCTTCATGCGCGGGTCGCGGGTCAGAAAACCAGCCTTTTTCAAAACCGGCCTCAGATTGGGATCAGCCTGTATCAGCGCCCGGGCCAGACCCATACGCACTGCCCCGGCCTGACCGCTAACACCGCCTCCAAGGGCTTTTACATCAATATCAAACCGTCCGGTGGTGCCTGTAAGCTCCAGGGGTTGGCGAACTATCATTTCCAGCACCTTCCGGCCGAAATAAGCTAGAACTTCCTTATTATTCACGTTAATCTTGCCTTCACCTGGATAAATATATACCCTGGCCACTGCATTTTTACGACGGCCAGTACCGTAAAACTTGACCTGAGCCAACTATAGTCCTCCTTTCGTACCATTAAAGGGATGCATATCTTTTAAACACTTGCTTACTGGTTCCAGACTTCGGGCTTCTGAGCCTGGTGGGGATGTTCCGTACCACGGTATACCTTTAATTTTTTTGCCATCGCAGCACCCAGCCTGTTGTGGGGAAGCATTCCGACTATGGCTTTTCTCACCGCCAGCTCTGGTTTAACCTTCATTATTATGGCATAACTGGTTCTCTTCAAACCACCGGGATATCCACTGTGGCGAATGTATTCCTTTTGCTGCAGTTTATTCCCGGTAAGTATCGCTTTGTCGGCATTAATGACAATAACATGATCTCCTGCATCTACGTTGGGCGTATATGTGGGGCGGTGTTTACCCCTTAATATCGTGGCTGCTTCTGAGGCCAGCCGGCCCAAAACCTTGCCTTCGGCGTCCAGGATATACCACTTACGTTCCAGTTCGCCCGGCTTGGCCATGTATGTTTTCATTTATTACTCCCTCCTGAAAGAGCAACGAGTTGGGGACATTCCTTCACGTTTTCGTTAACAAAGAAGGTTTTTTATCCAACCCTAGAAGGTGTGTCCCCTAACCTTATTTTCGCATTGCCAGCTTAGCCGGGGCTCGTGGCCTCGCATGGCACATACAGATATTTTAATACTTTAAATTTCCAGTGTCAAGAAATTTTATATAGTCAATACTCCACTTCCATCAGGCAAAGACCCTGGGGCGGAACGGTTGCCCCCGCCAGTTCCCGCTTTTTGCTGTTTAGGACGGAAATAACGTATTCCGGGTATTGTTTTCCCAGGCCAACCTCCAGCAGGGTGCCGGTGATAATACGAACCATATTGTATAGAAAGCCGTCTCCCCTGATGGTAATTTCAATAATTTTCCCAAGACGTTCCACATTCAGGCTGTAAATTGTGCGTACGGTGCTCTTTACCGGTGTTCCCTCTGCTTTAAATGCTTTGAAATCATGCCTGCCCACCAGCATTGCTGCAGCCTCGGCCATGGCACCGTCATTAAGTATTCTGGGAACAAAGTGGGTGAATCGCCGAAGCAGCGGATCAGGCAACCGGGAATTATAAATGGAATATTTGTATGTTTTGGCCAATGCAGAAAAACGGGCATGAAAACCCTCCGGCACATCCTCCGCCGTTATAGCAGCTATATCCTCAGGAAGGCGGCTGTTCATTGCCAGAGGTATTTTATCCATGGGAATTCTCCATTCCCCGGCGTTAAAATTGACCACCTGGCCCCGGGCGTGGACCCCTGAGTCCGTCCTGCCCGCGCCGATTACCCTGATGACTCTGCCGCTTAATTTCAGCAAGCTTTTTTCCAATTCCCCCTGGATGGTGTGCAATCCTGTTCCCCGCTGTTCCTGGAAACCGTGATAACCGGTTCCGTCATACGCCACAGTGAGTTTTATGTTCCTCATTGCCCACTACCGCTCAGTCTGACAGCCTTAAAACCAGAGCCGCCAGCGGGACGGCGCCGGATATGGCCAAAGCTATATAATCCCTTAGGTGATAGTTCAACAGCTTCATTTTGGTCCTTCCCGCACCCCCGCGGTAGCAGCGGGTTTCCATGGCGGTGGATAGTTCCTCAGCTCGCCGGAAGGCACCTGCAAAAACCGGAACCATCAGTGCTACCAATGCTGAGAATTTCTTTTCCATGCTCACACCACTAAGCCCAGCCCCCCTGGACTGCTGTGCCCTGCTGACGGTAAACGCTTCCTGCAGCAGGGTAGGCACGAAACGCAGGGCAATGGTCATCATCATAGCCATTTCGTGAACCGGTATACCAAAACGCTGTAATGGACGCCCAAGGTGTTCAATGCCCGCGGTAAGGCTAACCGGCGTGGTGGTCATAGTAAGGAGGCTGCTGATAAGAATGAGCAGCACAAGCCGAAAAAGCATTTGCCCTCCCAACAACAGCCCTTGTTTTGTGATAGTTAAGGGGCCCACTGTATATATTGTCTCGCCGGGAGTAAAAAATATTTGTAACACAAAAGTGATTAATAATATTACCCAAAGTGCCTTAAAGCCGCGCCACAGAAACAGGAAGGGAACCCTGGACAGCAGCAGCGCAAATATAGTCGCTACAGCAACAGGTAAGAAACCAGTTCCCTTGGCCAGTGTCACGGCCGCAATGAATAATAGCATGGATAATATTTTTGTTCGGGGATCCAGCCGGTGTACCGGTGAGTTACCCGGTATGTACTGTCCCACCATCAATCCGTCAAACACGGTAAACCCTCATATTCAATATATAAAGCAGAGTATATTGATTATCTGCCCGCAAATGCCGGTATAACAAAAGTCAACTTCCGGATTTAACCTGACAACCTTCTTTGTTGTTTTTTCGATTGCAGGTATTTAATAATCTCTTTTTCCACGTCGGTAGAATTCAAAGATTCTGTTTGAACCGGTATTCCGGCAGAATTAAGTCTTAATTTAACTTCAGCTGTAAAAGGTATATCCAGACCGATGGACCGCAACCCCCGGTGATCTGCGAAAATCTTCCCCGGTGTCCCCAGGGCAAAGGTCGTTCCCCGGTCCAAAACTATCATTCTGTCCGCAATCTGGGCTATATCGTCCATGTTGTGTGTTATCAAAACAACCGTTAGGTCTCTTTTTTGCTGCAGATTTTTAATCAATTCCAGTATCTGCCTTTTTCCTGCCGGGTCTATTCCAGCCGTTGGTTCATCCAAAACCAGTACACTGGAACCGACAGCAAGTACCGAAGCCAGAGCTACTCTTCTTTTTTGTCCACCACTTAAAGTCCATGGCGAACGTTGCCTAATTGTTTTTGGTTCCAGCCCCACCCATTCCAGCGACTGGTTAACCCTTTTCTCAATCTCAGCAGATGGCAATCCCATGTTTGAAGGTCCGAAAGATACCTCTTCAAATACATTCTCTTCAAAAAACTGATACTCCGGATACTGAAAAACCAGACCAACCAGGCGCCACAAATCCCGCCGGTTTTTTTTCTGTCTGGTGTCCTGCCCGTTAACCAAAACCCTGCCTCCGGTTGGAACCAGCAGGCCGTTTAGCATCATGGCCAGAGTGGACTTGCCTGAACCTGTGGAACCGGCCAAAGCCAGTATCTCTCCCCTTTTCACTTCCAGGTTTATATCTTCAAGGGCTTTAACTTCCAGGGGAGTTCCGGGAGAATAGGTGTGGTACACGTTTTCAATCCTTATAATAGGCATAAAAAATCCACCAATTCATCCAGATTAAGGATATCATCAGGCAAATCCCATCCCGCTTTTTTTAGCCTGGCGGCCATCAGCGCTGCGGGAGTAGGTTCCAGGCCGGCATCATCCAGCAACTTGGTATCTCTAAATACTTGACGTGGGGAACCGTCGGCTATAATTTGCCCACGGGCCATTACCCAAACCCGGTCAGACAAAAGTGCCTCCTCCATAAGGTGGGTTATAAAAACCTGTGCCATTCCATGCTCTTTTTTTAAATTCAAAAGCAGGGACAGTACTTCTTTCCTGCCTCCGGGGTCCAGCATGGCTGTTGGTTCGTCCAACACCAGGCAATCAGGCCTCATAGCCAGCGCGCCGGCAATTGCCAGGCGCTGTTTTTGACCACCTGAAAGCAAATGTGGAGGTCTGTTTCGCAATTCCGTAAGACCCGTGGCGCTTAAGGCGGCCTCAACCCTTGCGGTGATTTCCTTTGGAGGCAGCCCAAGGTTTTCCGGGCCGAAGGCAACGTCCTCCTCCACCAGGGCTGCCACCAGCTGATTGTCAGGATTTTGAAAAACCATTCCAACCAGCCTGCGGATTTCCATGGTTTTATCCGAATTACTGGTGTCTATTCCGTTTACCAGAACCTCGCCACGGGATGGCAACAACAGGGCGTTCATATGCCTTGCCAGGGTGGATTTACCCGAACCGTTGGCACCCAATACGGCTATGAATTCGCCCCGTCGTATTTCAGCGTTGATATTGTTTATGGCCGGGCTTTCAGCACCGTCATAAAAATATGAAACACCGGTGAAGGATATAAAGTTTTGTTCCGTCTTCACATTATACCAGTTCCAGTATCACCATGGGCGCGGCATCGCCCCGCCTGTGACCGACCTTGATGATTCTGGTATAACCTCCCGGCCTGTCGGCATATTTGGGACCTACTTTATCAAAGAGATCACGCACTACTTCTTCGTCATACATATAAGCTAGTGCTTGCCGGCGTGCGGCCAGATCCCCTTTCTTGGCCAGGGTGACCATTTTCTCGGCAATACTCTTTACTTCTTTGGCACGGGTTTCGGTGGTCTGAATACGCTTTTCCTTGATCAGCGACGTGACCAGGTTGCGCAGCATTGCCTTGCGATGACCGGTATTCAACCCTAACTTCTGATAGCCCACCGTTTTTCCCCCCTTAATCGTCGTCTTTTCTTAAAGAAAGTCCCATTTCATTTAGCTTTTGAATTACTTCTTCCAGGGATTTTTTACCCAGGTTGCGGACTTTCATCATATCTTCCTCGTTGCGCTGAATCAGTTCTTCCACGGTGTTTATGCCGGCCCGTTTCAGACAGTTATAGGAGCGTACAGAAAGATCAAGTTCCTCTATGCTCATTTCCATGATCTTGTCCTTCTGCTCCTCTTCTTTTTCCACCATTATCTCAACATCGTTAACGGTTTCAGTAAGACCGATAAACAAGCGTAGATGCTCACCCATGATTTTGGCGGAAAGGCTAACGGCTTCGTCTGGTTTAATACTGCCGTCAGTCCAGACCTCCAGTGTAAGTTTGTCATAGTCGGTACGCTGGCCAACCCGGGTGTTTTCCACCATATAGTTCACCCTGCGTACCGGGGTATACACGGAATCCACAGGGATCACACCTATAATGTGCTCCCCTTTTTTATTGCGCTCTGAAGATACATAGCCTCTACCTTTGGAAATGCTCAGTTCCATGAAAAGGCGTCCGTTTGAAGCCAGTGTGGCGATATGCATGTCGGGATTTAGGATCTCAACATCAGCGTCGCCGAGAATGTCGCCTGCCTTAACCTCTCCCTCGCCTTTGGCTTCAATACGCAGAATTTTTTCCTCATCTGTATACATCTTCAGGCACAGGCCCTTGAGATTTAATATAATGTCTGTAACATCTTCCTGTACCCCTGGAACAGTGGAAAATTCGTGCAGTACCCCTTCAATCTTCACTGAAGTTACAGCAGCGCCGGGAAGGGAAGACAGCAGTATTCTCCTGAGAGAATTCCCCAGGGTAATGCCGTATCCCCTTTCCAACGGTTCCACCACAAACTTGGCGTAGGTGTTGTCCTCATTGGTTTCAACACACTCTATCTTGGGTTTCTCAATCTCCAACATTCTAATGGTACCCTCCCAGAATAGTCGTCGGTCCTAAGACGTCAGACATGAGAATCTCGGGGCATTAAGGCCAGAAACCGCCCCTTATGCACCCCATTTCCATCCCTGGCGCGCCACGTCAAGTTGATTGGGAACGAAGCTGCATAAATGTAGCCATAGATAAAAAGCATACAAATAAGCGCTTTTCGCAGATCCACCGCCATTCTCTGTAAATGAGGGCTTACCTTGAATAAAGTTCCACGATCAGGTGTTCTTGCACTGGGACATCTATCTGGTCCCTGGCCGGGAGGGCTACCACGCGACCTCTTGCCTGTGCCGGCTCGTATTCAATCCAAGTCGGGGGTGTCCTGTCCGCCGCCCGTTCGATAAGTTCCTTTACCCGGGGAGATTCTTTACTCTTCTCCCGCACTTCAACAATATCCCCAACCCTCACCAGAAATGAAGGTATATTAACCTTCCGGCCATTAACGCTGAAATGGCCATGTCTGACCAGTTGCCGGGCTTCTACCCTGGAGGCGCCGAGGCCCAGGCGATACACAACGTTATCCAACCTTCTTTCCAGCAGACGGAGAAGATTTTCACCGGTTACTCCCTGCTGGCGCTCGGCCTTTTCAAAATACCCCCGGAACTGATTTTCAAGAACACCGTAAATACGGCGGGTTTTCTGTTTTTCTCTTAATTGAATGCCATACTCGCTGACTTTTTTGCCACGGGCTTGCCCGTGAGCACCGGGTGCGTAGTTTTTACGATCCACGGCGCATTTGCCGGAATAGCACCTGTCCCCCTTGAGGTACAGCTTCATGCCCTCCCGGCGGCAGAGCCTGCACTGTGGTCCGGTATATCTGGCCATTAAGCTTTCATTCCTCCTCTTATTGGGAAATTCCTGCTAATTAAACTTTGCCGGAAGTTATTATATAAATTACTGCAAATCTATGGCAAACTTCCGTAATGCTTTGCAGGTGTGTCCCCATTCCTTTAAACTCTCCGGCGCTTGGGCGGCCGGCAACCGTTGTGCGGAATAGGTGTTACGTCCTTAATCAGGTTCACTTCCAGGCCTGCAGCCTGAAGAGAGCGTATGGCGGCTTCCCTGCCCGCCCCCGGACCTTTAACCATTACTTCCACTTCTTTCATACCATGCTCCATAGCCTCCTTGGCAGCCTGCTCAGCCGCCATCTGGGCCGCAAAGGGAGTGCTTTTCCTAGATCCTTTAAAACCCACCTGACCGGCGCTGGCCCAGGAAATGGCGTTGCCCTTTGTATCGGTTATGGTAACGATGGTATTGTTAAAGGTGGATTTAATGTGAGCCACCCCGCGGTCGATATTCTTCCTTTCACGCCTTTTGGTACGGACGGCGCGACGTGCCATTCTTTAACCTCCTTACATCCGGAACAATTTTACAAAGCCTCAAAATTATACTACCCCGGGTACCGCAAGCAACTGTTGATAAATGTGAAAGACAATAAAAATTCAAATTCTATTTCTTGCGGCGCACACCAACGGTCTTCTTGGGACCCTTGCGGGTACGGGCGTTGGTTTTAGTGCGCTGGCCCCGTACGGGCAGACCCCGGCGATGCCTTAAACCCCTATAGCAGCCGATTTCAATCAGTCGCTTGATATTAAGGGCTACCTCCCGGCGCAAATCGCCCTCCACTTTATAATTCTTCTCGATTACGTCCCTTAACCTGTTGATCTCCTCTTCGGTCAGGTTGCGCATCCTAGTGTCGGGGTTGATACCGGTTTGTTCCAATATCTTTTTCGAAGTGGACCTGCCAATGCCGAAAATGTATGTCAGGGCTATTTCCACCCGCTTATCCCGGGGCAAATCAGCCCCTGCAATACGTGCCATGTATCAGATTACACCTCCCGTATCGGTCTTTTTAAAACTAACCCTGTTTCTGCTTATGTTTGGGATTTTCGCAGATGACCATTACTTTGCCTTCGCGCTTAATTATTTTGCACTTTTCGCATATAGGCTTTACCGAAGAACGCACTTTCACTTTTAAGCCCCCCTTGAGTATAGACACCTGGCTACACTGGCAAACTACCATTTTCTTTATTCAATAGTTTATTTATAACGGTAAACAATTCTGCCACGGGTCAAATCGTAGGGCGACAATTCCACCATTACCCTGTCGCCGGATAAAATGCGGATAAAATTCATACGTATTTTCCCGGATACATGGGCCAGCACCTTGTGTCCGTTTTGGAGTTCAACCCGAAACATGGCATTCGGCAATGGCTCGATTACGGTACCCTCTACCTCAATAACATCCTGCTTTGACATTAGTAATAAGCCAACCTCCTTACTCGGGTTCTTCACTGTCAGCACTGAGCATCTCTTTAAGCGCCTTCCGGACATCCAGGTCAGTAATTTTACGACCGGATTTAAGCTTTTCCGCAAACTCGGCATCGATTTGCGGCATGGGAGTCAGATGTTTGACATTTTTCTTTTTGGGACTTGACACTTTGCGGTACTCTCCGTCCACTACCCGCACCATATTGTTAACCGTTATTTCCAGAACCAGATAATATTTCCCCCGGTCTCGCCCGGCAACCGATACTACCAATTGACCGGGTGAAAATTGTTCATCCAAACCGGACACCTCCCCGGTGGGGAATTTATCACAATTCGTAAAGTTTGACCTTTTTCCGGTTATAGCATTGAACCGTTATTTTGTAATTGTCCCGGCTACAGCCTGGTCAGTATTTCCGGCTCTTTATCGGTGATGGCAATGGTGTGTTCAAAGTGAGCCGATAATTTCCTGTCCCTGGTGACAACAGTCCAGTTGTCCAGAAGTGTTGTGACTTCATGAGTGCCCATATTTACCATTGGCTCGATGGCTAATGTCATACCGGCCTTGAGCCTCGGCCCCCGGCCGGGCCGGCCGAAATTGGGTACCTGCGGCTCTTCATGCATGTTACTGCCGATGCCATGGCCCACATAATCACGTACCACTGAAAAGCCATGGGCTTCTACGTGCTTTTGAATAGCATGGGAGATATCAGAAAGCCTGTTGCCGTCCCGGGCTTCTTCAATACCTTTAAACAGCGAGCTTTCTGTTACAGCCAGCAATCTGGCCGCCTCGGAGCTGATCTCACCCACCGGCAGTGTTACAGCACTATCGCCAAAATATCCATTTATTTCCGACCCTATGTCAATACTAATAATATCACCATTTTCCAGAACCCTTAAACCGGGAATCCCATGAACCACCTGCTCATTGGGTGATACACAAATTGTGGCCGGAAAACCATACAAACCTTTAAAAGCTGGCCTGGCACCTTGGGCAATAATAAACTCTTCCGCCAGGCGATCCAGTTCGGCAGTGGTAACTCCGGGCTTAACTGCTTTGGCCAATTCTCTGTGAGCCCCGGCCACCACCCTGCCGGCATCCCGCATATAGGCCAGTTCCTTCTCGGATTTCAAGGTAATCATGAGCACTACCTGCCTATTTAATGAAGCCCTGATAACTCCGCATAAGCATGTGAGATTCAATCTGCTTCATGGTATCCAGCGCCACGCCCACCGCAATAAGCAGTGCCGTACCGCCGAAGGATATGTTGGGTATTCTGGTGGCAACCATTACGAAATTCGGCAGTATGGCTATAAGCGCCAAAAATACTGCACCGGCCAGGGTAATCCTGCTCATAACCCTGCTGATGTATTCCGTCGTTGGCCTTCCCGGCCTTATGCCGGGTATAAATCCGCCGTATTTTTTGATATTATCGGAAATGTCCGCCGGGTTCATGATAACCGCGGTGTAAAAGTAAGTAAAACCTATAATCAACAGGCCGTAGAATATCGTATTCAGCGGCTGGCCCCAGCCGAAAAGCGATAAGTACCAGTCGGCCACCTTGCCGCCGGTAAACCATCTGGCAATCTGCTCTGGAAACATCAATATGGATGACGCAAAAATAATGGGAATAACGCCTGCCTGGTTAACTCTTAAGGGTAAATGCGTGGACTGACCGCCGTAAACCCTGCGCCCCACCACACGTTTGGCATACTGCACCGGAATCCTGCGCTGCCCCTGCTGAACAATAACGATACAGGCAATCACCACTGTGGCGATAACGATCAGCAAAATAACACTGAAAATATTGATGGTGCCTGCCCGCAGGTATTCTACAATGCTTACGGTAGCCGAAGGCAGACGGGAAACAATACCGGCAAAAATAATAAGTGAAATACCGTTGCCAATACCCTTTTCAGTAATCTGCTCGCCTATCCACATCAACAGTGTGGTACCTGCGGTAATGGTTATGGCCACCATTAAATATGACCAGATGCTGGGTTTTACCATAGCCTGCTTTAATGCCACGCTGGTGCCTATGGCCTGTACAAAGGCCAGCACCACCGTCAGGTAGCGGGTGTACTGAGTAATTTTTTTCCGGCCCTCTTCCCCTTCTTTGGCCAGTCTTTCCAATGTGGGTATTACCACCGTAAGAAGCTGCATTATGATGGATGCGTTAATATACGGGGTAATACTCATGGCGAAAATGGAAAATCGTTTGAATGATCCGCCGGATATAACATCAAAAAAACCGAACAAAGCATTGCTGTTTACCAGATCGGCAAAAACTTGGGCGTTAACGCCGGGCACCGGTATGTGTGCCCCCAGCCTGAAGACGAATATCATCCCCAGGGTGAACAGTATTTTATTTCGCAGTTCATCTATTTTTAAAGCATTTTTTAAGGAATCAAGCATTTAAACCACCTCAGCTTTGCCACCAGCCGCAGCGATTTTATCCGCCGCCGATTTGCTGAAGGCATTGGCCTGAACTGTCAGAGCCTTGGTGATTTCACCGTTGCCCAGAATTTTTACTCCGTCCCCTATTTTTTTAATCAATCCTGCTTCCAGCATGGTGTCGATGGTTATAACCGAACCTGCTTCAAAGCGGTTTAAGGCGTCCAGATTAATGGCAACGATTTCTTTTTTGAAAGGAGCGTTGGTAAACCCTCGCTTGGGCATGCGCCTCTGCAGAGGCATTTGCCCACCTTCAAACCCGGGGCGCACACCGCCGCCCGACCGGGCTTTTTGTCCTTTATGCCCCCGGCCTGCGGTTTTTCCAAGTCCCGAACCAATCCCCTGCCCTTTCCGGGTAGGTTTTTTACGAGCGCCCTTGTTGGGCCCCAATTCGTTTAATTGGACCACTGGTTGCACCTCCTTAAGCTTCCTCCACCTTAACAAGGTGGGATACTTTATTGATCATTCCCCTAATCTGCGGGTTGTCTTCCTGCATAACCGAACTGTTAAGTTTCTTTAGTCCCAATGTACGTACAGTTACCCTCTGAGTCTCTGGTTTTCCGATTAGGCTCCTGATCAGGGTAATTTTAAGCTTAGCCACGTTATCACCCCTAACCCAGTAGTTCTTCCACGGTTTTACCCCTAAGACGGGCCACTTCCTGCGGGGTTTTCAAGTTTTCCAAGGCCGTCATGGTAGCGTGGACCATATTATTGGCATTATTAGAGCCCAGGGATTTGGTAAGTATGTCCCGTACCCCTGCCAGTTCCAGTATGGCCCGCACCGGACCTCCGGCTATAACGCCGGTACCGGGAGCGGCTGGTTTCATCAGAACCTTACCGGCTCCAAAAACACCGGTCACCTCGTGGGGAATGGTGGTACCGGATAGAGGAACGTTAATCATGTTCTTTTTTGCGTCCTCAATACCTTTTCGAATGGCTTCGGGCACTTCGCCAGCCTTGCCGAGGCCTGAACCAACGTGCCCGTTGCCGTCGCCCACAACCACCAGGGCGGAAAAGCTAAACCTCCGGCCGCCTTTTACTACCTTTGCCACGCGGTTAATATATACTACCTTTTCGGTTAACTCCAGTTTTCCAGCGTCAATCCTGGACACCAGCTTCCCTCCTTAATACCCGTATTCAGTTAAAATTTCAGTCCGCCTTCCCTGGCGGCATCGGCCAACTCTTTAATTCTGCCGTGATAGAGATAACCGGCACGGTCAAAAACCACTTGATTAACCCCTTTTTCCACAGCCTTTTGAGCTATGAGTCCTCCCACAGCCTTAGCAGCTTCCTTATTGCCGCCGGATACCTTGCCTTTTAACTCCGGGGATAGAGTTGAAGCCGATACCAGAGTTATACCCTTTTCATCATCGATTATTTGAGCATAGATATTGTTTATACTACGGAAAACATTCAACCTTGGGCGCTGGGTGGTGCCGAATATTTTATTGCGCACCCGGCCCTGCCGTTTGGCCCGCAGTCTATTACGGTCGGGTTTATTAATCACCGTATTTCAACTCCTTCGCCCTACTTCTTGCCCTTGCCGCCAGTCTTGCCCACCTTGCGGCGGATGCGTTCGCCTTCGTACTTAATCCCCTTACCCTTGTATGGCTCCGGCTCTCTGACCGCCCTGATATTAGCGGCCAGGGCACCGACCTTCTCTTTGTCAGTGCCTTTTACCACCACCTTGGTTGCGGCGGGAACTTCAATTTCAAGGCCTTCCGGCGGAGTTATTTCCACCGGATGAGAATAACCAACGGCCAGCACCAGTTTGTTGCCCTGCTTTGATGCCTTGTATCCTACTCCGGTAAGCTCAAGGTTCTTTTCAAACCCCTTGGTTACACCGGTAACCATATTATCCAGCAAAGTACGGCTCAAACCATGTAACGATTTATGCAGTGCGATGTCGGAGGGTCTCTCCACCACCAGCTTGCCGTCTTCAACACGAATAATTATATCCCGGTGAAAATCCCTTTCCAGTTTGCCCTTTGGGCCTTTAACCCTAACCGTGCTGCCATCTATCTGCACTTCAACTCCCTGGGGCAGGGGAATGGGCTGTTTACCGATTCTGGACATGCCTGCACCTCCCTGTTTCGGAACACCGGACGCTTAAAACGCCAGGTTCCGGTAGTTGTATTTCCATATTGCACTAGCGTGGTACCGGCAACTACTGCCTTAATTACCAAACGTAGCAAACTACCTCTCCGCCCAGACCCTGTTTTCTGGCCTGCTTATCGGACATTAATCCCTTGGAAGTGGATATAACGGCTACCCCGAGACCACCCAGAACCTTTGGAACTGCGTCCTTGCGGGCGTAAACCCTTAGTCCCGGTTTGCTGATCCTTTTAATTCCAGTAATAACTTTTTCCTTGTTGGGGCCGTATTTTAAATAAACCCTGATAACACCCTGTTTGCCGTCCGCCACATATTCGCAATCCTTGATAAAGCCCTCTTCCTTGAGTATGTCGGCAATAGCCTTTTTCATCTTGGAGGCCGGGGCTTCAATTTTATCATGATAAACCGTATTGGCATTACGAATCCGTGTCAAAAAGTCGGCCACGGGATCAGTCATGACCATGCGATACAACCTCCTTCCAGATTACCAGCTGGCCTTGCGCACGCCCGGAATTTCTCCGCGGTAGGAAAGTTCCCTGAAACAAATTCTGCATATCCCGAATTTACGCATATATGCGTGGGGCCGCCCACAAAGCTTGCATCTATTGTATTTACGCACTAGAAACTTGGGGTCATGTGCGCATCTGTTGATCATTGATTTTTTTGCCACTGTCTCCCCTCCTTTGAAGGAAATACAATCCCTTGAACCGGGAATCGCAGTTGCGGTTTAATGTTCCTGTCGTCCTAACCAACCCCGATAACCTTCGTAACTTTTACTTTGGTCCTGTATGCTGTTAAAATCTTTAAATTAGGCCGCCTTGAAGGGCATACCCATTAACCTCAATAATTCCCTGGCTTCTTCGTCGGTACGGGCTGTGGTAACAAAAATAATATCCATGCCCCGAACCTTGTCTATTTTATCGTACTCAATCTCTGGAAAGATTAACTGCTCCCTTACACCCAGGCTGTAATTACCCCTGCCGTCAAAGGATTTGGGCGAAACGCCCCTAAAGTCACGGACCCTTGGCAGGGCAATGCTGAACAGTTTATCGACGAAGTTGTACATACGATTACCCCTAAGGGTTACCTTGCAGCCTATTTTCATCCCTTGGCGCAGCTTAAAAGCGGCTATGGATTTTTTCGCCTTGGTAACCACAGGACGCTGGCCGGTAATGGTAATAAGGTCGCCTACGGCAGAATCCATTGCCTTACTATTCTGTATAGCTTCACCCACACCCATGTTAACCACGACTTTTTCCAGTCTGGGTACTTGCATGATGTTGTTATAGCCGAATTTTTTCATCATGGCTTCAACAACTTGCTGTTGATATTTTTCCTTTAGCCTTGACACCAAAATTCCCTCCTTCCGAACGGAACATCCCGCTTTAGAGAAGTCCCCTTTTACTCGCAAATGAAATCCAGGAAGGTATGTGTCCCTTTCCCTGTAAACGGATTATCCGAGCACTTCACCGCAATTTTTACATTCCCTGACTTTCTTTCCGTCTTCCAAAAGCTTTTTTTTGATTCTGGTTGGTTTGTTGCATTTGTTGCAGTAAAGCATTACGTTTGAGCTGTGAATAGGCGCTTCCATTTCCACAATGCCGCCCTGAGGCATTTTCTGTGTGGGTTTGGTATGACGCTTTACCACATTTATATCTTCAACGATTAAGCGGCTTTTATCAGGCTCCACGGAAACCACTTTACCTTTTTTACCTTTGTGCTTACCGGATACAACCAGAACCATGTCTCCTGTTCTGACGTGAACCTTGGGCATATTTTGCACCTCCCTTGAGCGAACGCCGAGTGTCAGATACCGGTCGCCTGTTAGGAAATTTATAATCCGTCCCCTGATGCTTAACTTTCCGGTCACCTGAAATCAGTCACGCTGTTTTTTAAGTCTTACAGCACTTCGGGCGCCAGCGATACTATTTTCATGAAATCCCGGTCACGCAGTTCCCTGGCCACGGGTCCGAATATACGGGTCCCCCGGGGGCTTTTATCATCCTTGATGACTACTGCTGCGTTCTCGTCAAATTTAATATAAGATCCGTCCGGGCGGGGCACTTCCTTTACGGTCCGTACCACAACGCATTTCACCACATCGCCCTTCTTAACAACGCCGCCAGGCGTGGCTTCTTTAACAGAACAAACAATTATGTCCCCCACACTGGCGTAGCGGCGCAGCGATCCGCCCAGCACCTTTATACACATGAGCTTTTTGGCTCCGGTATTATCGGCCACCTTTAGAACGGTTTGCACCTGAATCATGCCTTATTTACCTCCCTTCGGCGATGGCAATAACCTATACCTTTTTAAGGCCTGCCAAACGCTGAATTGATATAGGGAATTAAATCTGCTCGGCCCGTTCCAGTATCTCCACTAACCTCCAGCGTTTATCCTTGGAGAGGGGTCTGGTTTCCATTATCCTTACCTTATCACCGATGCGGCAGGAATTCTCTTCGTCATGGGCCTTGAATTTTTTTGTTTGCCTTACGGTGCGCTGGTACAGTGGGTGCCTGACCAGGGTTTCCACTGCCACTACCACGGTTTTATCCATTTTGTTGCTGACTACGTGACCAGTACGTGTTTTTCGCAAATTGCGGCCTTCCACTCAACTACCTCCTTCGTTGGCTTAAGCCTGCCGGATTCCCAGTTCCCTCTGGCGTTGAACAGTCTTCGCCCGGGCAATACTACGGCGCACTTCCCTGATCCGCATGGGATTATCCAACTGTCCGGTAGCCAACCGGAATCTCAATTTAAAAAGCTCATCCTTTGAATCGGCTATTTTTTTATTCAGTTCCTCGTCTGTCATATCCCTGAGCTCTTTAGCCTTCATTTGCCTCACCTACTTCCCCGCGTTTAACAAACTTCGTCTTGATGGGCAACTTGTGAGACGCTAAACGCATTGCTTCCCTGGCAATTTCTTCACTAACACCTGCCAGTTCGAACATAATCCTGCCCGGTTTAACCACTGCTACCCAGTACTCAGGAGCACCCTTGCCGCTCCCCATCCTGGTCTCTGCCGGTTTCTGGGTAATGGGCTTGTCAGGAAATATTCTTATCCAAACTTTCCCGCCCCGTTTAATGTAACGGGTCATAGCGATACGGGCCGCCTCAATTTGCCTGCTGGTTATCCAAGCCGCCTCAAGGGCCTGCAAGCCGAATTCGCCGAAACTTATATCGGTGCCGCCCTTTGCTTTTCCAGTAAGATCCGGGCGGTGTTGTTTACGGTATTTAACCCTCTTAGGTATAAGCATTTGAGCCTATTCGCCTCCTTGACCGGCAGCGGGCCTGGCCTTTGCTTCCGGCAATACTTCTCCTTTATAAACCCAGACTTTAATGCCAATCTTGCCGTAGGTGGTATTGGCTTCCGCGGTGCCGTAATCAATATCCGCACGCAGCGTGTGCAGGGGAACTTTACCTTCGCTGTACCACTCCGTACGGGCAATTTCAGCTCCGGCCAGCCTGCCGCCGCAAGCTATTTTAATTCCTTTGGCCCCGGACTTCATGGAGCGGGATACAGCCTGCTTCATGGCCCTGCGGAACGCTGTCCTCTTTTCGATTTGTGAGGCCACGTTTTCCGCCACTAGTTGTGCATCCAGCTCGGGAACCTTGATCTCAGCAATATTAACGTGGACCTGCTTGCTGGTAATCTGCTCCAGCGTTTTCCGCAGATTTTCCACTTCGGTACCGCCCCTGCCGATAACAATACCGGGCTTGGCGGTGTGTACAGTTATTTTAACCCTGTTGGCAGCTCTTTCAATTTGAATCCTGGAAATACCCGCTTGGTATAGCTTTTTCTTAATATACTTACGGATTTTAACATCCTCGATTAGAAGAGAAGAAAAATCCTTTTTACCAGCAAACCATTTGCCTTCCCAATCCTTAATAATGCCGATCCGCAGCCCTTTAGGATGTACTTTTTGCCCCACGCTAACCCTCCTTTATTTAGCCGCTTTTTCTTTGACCACCACGGTAATGTGGCTGGTCCGTTTCCGCAGTATATCCGCCCGTCCCATGGCTCTGGCCTGGAAACGCTTGAGAGTCGGACCCTGGTCCACAAAACACTCGGCGATATACAGGTTATCCTTATCCATTTCGTAATTGTGCTCCGCATTGGCAGCGGCGGATTTGACCACCTTTGCCACCGGACTGGACGCCCTTTTAGGCGTGTATTTGAGAATCGCCAGAGCTTCACGTACGTCCTTTCCCCGGATCAGGTCCACCACCTGGCGCACCTTGCGCGGGGAAATACGGATATATCTGGCTATTGCCTTTGCTTCAGCATTCTCTGCCATTGGTATACCCCCCTTGTCACGCACTTACTTTAAGAGGATGTTCAAAAAGTCTGCGCGAGATCCACTTCGAATTTCTACGTTGGCTCGTCTTTTGCGGTGCTCACGTATTATATATACGCTCCGCTCCCCAAATCCTTCGCCGCCTTGAACTTCTCGTGTCTAACGTGCTACTTTTCGAACACTTACTTTAAGAGGATGTTCAAAAAGTCCTTGCTCCTTTTTGAACGCTTATTTTAAAGAAGTGGACCTCTCGGTGTGGCCCCCGTGCCCCCTAAACAACCTCGTAGGGGCAAATTCTCCCAGTTTATGACCTACCATGTCCTCGGTAACATATACCGGGATGTGTTTCCGTCCGTCGTGCACGGCCAGGGTATGACCGATCATGTCGGGGAAAATGGTAGACCGGCGGGACCATGTTTTGATTACCCGTTTATCCCCTTTATCGTTCATATCCTGTATCTTTTGTAGCAGTTTCTCGTCGCAGTACGGTCCTTTTTTTAGGGAACGGCCCATGTATTAGCCTCCTTTCGCTCCATTATAGGAAACGCAGGTGTTATATTCCGGAGTCACATAAACCTGGCGGTTCGCTATCTGGTCCGCCGTTTTACGATTAGCTTATCGCTGGGCTTCTTCTTCCTGGTGCGCGCGCCCAAGGCAGGTTTGCCCCACGGTGTTACCGGGTTCCGGCCGATGGGAGAGCGGCCCTCGCCACCGCCGTGCGGGTGGTCCACAGGGTTCATGACGACACCTCTTACCGTTGGCCGGATGCCCATCCAGCGCTTACGGCCGGCCTTGCCGATGGTGATGTTCTCATGCTCCACATTGCCTACCTGGCCGATGGTGGCACGGCAGTCCTGTAAAAGCAGCCTCATTTCACCCGAAGGCATGCGGATGTTGGCGTACTTTCCTTCCTTGGCCATAAGCTGGGCCGAAGTACCCGCAGAGCGCACCAGTTGACCTCCGCCGTTAGGATACATTTCTATATTATGAATCATGGTGCCCACTGGTATATTCTTAAGGGGCAGTGCATTCCCCACCTTAATATCGACATCCGGACCTGAAACAACGGTCATGCCTACCGTAAGGCCGAGTGGCGCCAGTATATAGCGTTTTTCACCATCGGCATAGTTCAGAAGGGCAATTCGGGCGGAACGGTTTGGATCATACTCAATGGTAGCCACTTTTGCCGAAATACCGTCTTTGTCCCTTTTGAAGTCAATAATTCTGAACTTTCTTTTATGTCCGCCACCGCGGTGCCTTACCGTTAGCCTGCCCCCTGCGTTTCTCCCACCTGTTTTATTCAGTGGCTCCAGCAAAGATTTTTCAGGCTTATCGGTGGTTATTTCATCAAATGCCGAAACGGTGACGAACCGGCGGCCCGGCGAGGTGGGCTTAAATTTCTTGATAGCCACCTTCTATTACCTCCTTATATTCCTGCCATATGTTACAGCCGCTAACAACAGATACATCCTGTTAATTCATTCCGACATCCTGCGTCCGACGACTGAATTGGCAGGCCGGTTCTAGACTCCTTCAAACAGTTCTATTTTGTCGCCTTCTTTTAAAGTAACAATTGCTTTCTTATAGTCGGGGGTTCTGCCCAGCACGTTTCTGACCCGGCGCAGTTTTCCTTTGTAACGCATGGTGCGGACCTTTTCCACCTTGACCTTGAACAGTTCTTCCACTGCTTTTTTTATTTCAACCTTATTGGCTTTAAGGTCCACAACAAAAGTATATTTGTTCTCACCCTGCAGAGCCATGCTTTTCTCAGTAACCACCGGCCGCTTCAGTATATCCCTCGGGTTATTCACTGTGCCAGCACCTCCTCGACCCTGGTCACCGCATCTTTGGTTATTACCAAAGTATTGTGCGCCAGTATGTCGTACACATTAAGCCAGCTTGCTGAAACAGGTTTAACCCCGGGAATGTTCCGGGCGGATTTTACCACGTTCTCGTCATTGCCAGCAATTACCACCAGAGCTTTTTTATCGATCTTGAGGTTGTTCAATATACGTGACATTTCCTTTGTTTTGGGCTGATCCATTTTCAGATCATCCAGAACCATAATACTGCCTTCCTCAACCTTTGAGGAGAGTGCAGACTTAATAGCCAGCCTTCTTACCTTTTTGGGCAGCCTGATGCTGTAGTCCCGGGGATGGGGACCGAACACAATGCCGCCTCCCCGCCAGATGGGCGAACGAATGCTACCGTGCCTGGCCCTGCCGGTGCCTTTTTGACGCCAGGGCTTCTTGCCTCCGCCGGAAACCTCTGCCCGGGTCTTCGTGTCATGAGTGCCACGTCTTAACCCGGCCAGATAGGCCACAACGGCATCGTGCATCACGGAGCGGTGAACAGGAACTCCGAAAACGCTGTCGTTTAATTCAATTTCCCCCACCTGTTCTCCATTGATGTTATATAAAGCAACTTTAGGCATATAAGTTCCTCCTTTACGCACCGCCGCTATTGCCTGGCCTTGATGCTATCCTTGATAACTACCAGGCTGCCTTTAGGGCCCGGTACAGCACCTTTTAGCGCCAGCAAGTTGCGTTCCGGGTCGACCCTTACCACTTCCAGGTTTTGCACGGTAACCTTTTCAGCACCGTAATGTCCCGGAAGCTTCCGGCCTTTAAAGACTCTGGCCGGTCCCTTGGCTCCCAGGGAACCCGGACGCCGGTGATATTTCGAGCCGTGGGCCATGGGTCCGCGGTGGAAACCGTGCCGTTTGATGCCGCCGGAAAATCCACGTCCTTTTGAAGTTCCGGTAACGTCAACCTTCTCGCCGGTTGCAAAAATATCCGCTTTAATCTCCTGGCCCACCTGGTAACTGTCAATATCTTCCAGTCTTAATTCTTTTAAAAATCTTAATGGGCGGACACCTGCTTTGGAAAAGTGCCCTTTGATCGGTTTATTGAAAAGTCTTTCCCTCTTTTCCCCGAAGCCCACCTGAACAGCGCCGTATCCATCCCGTTCCGGTGTCTTCTTCTGAACCACTAAGCATGGACCTGCTTCAATAACGGTAACCGGCACAGCCAGACCAGCTTCGGTGAACAACTGGGTCATGCCGACTTTTCTGCCAAGTATTCCTTTTTTCATTTCCTGCACCTCCAGTGCCGGCCGAAAGCTAGCGGTTCACGCGAGTCTGCCTGCAATGAACTTAGCTTTTCGGAACACGATCTACTACATATCCATAGGATTAATATTTAGTAAAACTCTTTACTGCTACCAGTCGTGGCGTATCATTTCGAATCAGAGCTTGATTTCAATATCCACACCCGCCGGCAGGTCCAGCCGCATTAAAGCGTCCACCGTTTTGGGAGTTGGCTCCAGTATGTCGATTAGGCGCTTGTGCGTTCTCATTTCGAACTGCTCCCGGGAGTCTTTGTTGACATGAGGGGAGCGCAGTATGGTGTAGATGTTCTTTTCGGTGGGCAGAGGTATTGGGCCGGCTACCGAGGCACCCGTCCTTTTAGCCGTCTCCACTATTTTTATGGCCGACTGGTCCAGCATGTTATGATCATAAGCTTTCAGCCTGATACGTATTTTTTGGCTCTTCAATACTTTTTAACCTCCCTTCGCCGTCAAAGCAAATCTCAGAGGCAAGCAATCACATTGAGGCGGGAGGCAGAAAAAATTCCTCTCCCGCTATTACTCCGTCAGGAAATCCATTAGTCTTAAAGATTCCCTTCATTCTTACCTGCTGACAATTGGCAAAAGACTATTATTAAGGGCGAATTTTTTTACTCGATAATGGAGGTAACCACACCCGCGCCCACGGTACGGCCGCCCTCACGTATGGCGAAACGCAGACCTTCCTCAATGGCGATGGGGGTAATTAGTTTGATGTTGATCTTGATGTGGTCTCCGGGCATCACCATTTCCACTCCCTCCGGCAGTTCGGATACGCCGGTAACGTCGGTGGTCCGGAAGTAGAACTGCGGGCGATATCCGTTAAAGAACGGTGTATGACGGCCGCCCTCTTCCTTGGTCAGCACGTATATTTCGCCGTTAAAGTGGGTGTGCGGTTTGATGCTGCCGGGTTTCGCCAATACCTGGCCCCGCTCTATTTCCTTACGGTCTACGCCCCGCAGCAGGCAACCCACGTTGTCTCCGGCTTCCCCGCGATCCAACAGCTTGCGGAACATTTCTACGCCGGTTACCACGGTCTTGCGAGGCTTATCCTGTAAACCGACTATTTCAATTTCTTCGCCAACTTTGACGGCTCCCCGCTCGATCCTGCCGGTGGCCACGGTGCCCCGGCCGGTGATGGTGAATACGTCTTCCACGGGCATCAGGAAGGGTTTGTCTATGTCACGCTCCGGTGTGGGTACGTAGCTGTCAACCGCGTCCATCAGTTCCCAGATGCTTTTGCACCATTCGCATTCACGTTTGCCGCAGCCGCATTCCAGGGCTTTTAACGCGGATCCGGTGATGATGGGTATGTCGTCTCCGGGGAATTCATAGGCGGAGAGCAGTTCACGCACTTCCATGTCCACCAGTTCCAACAGTTCTGCATCGTCTACCATGTCGGCTTTGTTAAGGTATACCACGATGTAGGGTACGCCAACCTGGCGGGCCAGCAGTATGTGCTCACGGGTTTGCGGCATGGGGCCGTCGGCGGCGGATACCACCAGGATGGCGCCGTCCATCTGTGCAGCACCGGTGATCATGTTCTTTACGTAGTCGGCGTGGCCGGGGCAGTCCACGTGTGCGTAGTGCCTGGTGTCCGTTTCGTATTCCACGTGGGCGGTGTTGATGGTAATCCCGCGCTCACGCTCTTCAGGAGCGTTGTCAATTTCGTCGTATTTCTTTACCGCGGCTTTTCCCACGGTGGACAGCACTGTGGTTATGGCTGCGGTCAGGGTGGTCTTGCCATGGTCTACGTGCCCGATGGTTCCTATGTTTACGTGCGGTTTGTTCCGTTCAAATTTCGCCTTTGCCATTTATTAATTTCTCCTGCCTTTCTAAATTAAAGTGTTAACTATTTAAAGGGCGTCAATCCACTGGGATTTGATTCCTCACTTATATTAACCGTGGCGGCGGGCGATAATGCCTTCAGCGATATTCTGAGGCACCTCGGCATAATGGCTGAACTGCATAGTATAAGTACCACGCCCCTGGGTCCTGGAGCGAAGATCGGTGGCGTATCCAAACATCTCGGACAAAGGCACCGTTGAGTGAATAACCTGGGTGTTACCCCTGGGCTCCATTTCCTCTATACGCCCCCGGCGGGAGTTCAGATCACCGATAACGTCCCCCATATACTCATCCATGACCACCACTTCCACCTTCATTATCGGTTCCAGCAGCACTGCGCCGGATTTTTGCGCGGCGTTTTTAAAGCCCATGGAACCGGCAATTTTAAAGGCCATTTCCGAGGAATCGACCTCGTGGAAGGAACCGTCCACCAAGGTAGCTTTCATATCAATCATGGGATATCCTGCCAGCACCCCGTTTTCCATGGCTTCCCTGATACCAGCGTCCACTGCCGGAATATACTCCCTGGGAATAACTCCACCGACTATTTTATTTGCAAACTCATAGCCGGCTCCCGGTTCAGTAGGCTCAATTTCCAGCACCACGTGGCCGTACTGTCCCCGGCCGCCGGACTGGCGAACAAATTTTCCTTCAGCCTTGGCCTTGCCTTTAATGGTTTCCCTGTAAGCCACCTGGGGACGGCCTACATTTGCCTCCACCTTGAATTCCCTGAGCAACCGGTCCACGATTATCTCCAGATGCAGTTCCCCCATCCCGGATATGATTGTCTGACCGGTCTCCGGGTCGGTGTGCATTCTGAATGTAGGGTCTTCATCACTTAGTTTGGCCAGGGCTATACCCATTTTGTCCTGGTCAGCCTTGGTTTTTGGCTCTATGGCCACGGAAATAACCGGTTCGGGAAACTCCATGGATTCCAGTAGGATAGGAGTTTTTTCATCACACAGGGTATCCCCGGTGGTGGTATCCCGCAGGCCCACCGCGCTAGCTATATCGCCGGTGTATACCTGGCTTATTTCCTCCCGGTGGTTGGCGTGCATCTTTAATATACGCCCAACCCGCTCCCGCTTGCTTTTCGTTGAATTGAACACATAGGAACCGGAAGCCAAAATTCCTGAATACACCCTGAAAAATGTAAGTTTTCCTACATATGGGTCCGCCATTATCTTAAAAGCCAGCGCTGCAAAAGGCTGGTCGTCGGCAGCTGCCCGGATGTCTTCCCCGCCAGTGGCCGGGTTGACTCCCTTGATGGGAGGCACGTCGGTGGGCGCAGGCAAGTAATCCACTATGGCATCAAGCAGGGGCTGTACTCCTTTGTTTTTAAAGGAGGAACCGCACATAACCGGTATCATTTTAACCGACAGTGTAGCCTCTCTAAGACCCCGCTTAATATCATCGACGGTAAGTTCCTCGCCTTCAAGATATTTCAGCATCAATTCCTCATCGGATTCAGCTGCGGCTTCTAAAACCTTTTCCCGGTATTCGGCTACCAGATCCAACATATCCTCTGGAATCTCAGCAACTTCGCTTTTAGTGCCGAGGTCGTCGACGTACATTATTGCATTTTGTTTAATCAAATCAACAATGCCCCTAAAATTTTCCTCGCTGCCTATGGGCAGTTGCAGCGCCACCGGATTGGCACCCAGACGCTCCCGGATCATGTTTATTCCCCTGAAGAAATCCGCGCCTACCCGGTCCATTTTATTAATATAGGCTATCCTTGGAACACCATATTTATCTGCCTGACGCCAGACCGTTTCGGACTGGGGTTCCACTCCCCCAACTGAGCAAAAGACCGCAACCGCACCGTCAAGAACCCTAAGGGAGCGCTCTACCTCAACTGTAAAATCCACGTGGCCGGGCGTGTCAATAATGTTTATACAGTGATCGCCCCATTGACAGGTGGTGGCTGCGGAGGTAATGGTAATACCCCGCTCCTGTTCTTGCACCATCCAGTCCATGGTGGCCGCACCATCATGTACCTCGCCTATTTTATGAACCTTGCCCGTGTAAAACAGTATACGTTCGGTGGTGGTGGTCTTGCCGGCGTCTATGTGAGCCATGATACCTATGTTGCGTGTCTTCTCTAACGGAAATTGCCGCGCCATCAAGACTACCTCCTTACCACCTGTAATGAGCGAAGGCTTTGTTAGCTTCAGCCATTTTATGTGTGTCTTCCCTCTTCTTAACGGTAGCACCAGTATTGTTGGCAGCATCCATTATTTCGGCGGCCAGTTTTTCTTTCATGCTCTTGCCGCCCCGTGCCCTGGCATAGTTGGTCAGCCACCTGATGCCCAGCGTCTGGCGCCTTTCGTGACGAACCTCCACGGGAACCTGATAGTTGGCGCCACCAACCCGGCGTGCCTTAACTTCCAGAACAGGCATGACATTTTTCATAGCCTGCTCGAACACCTCAACCGGGCTTTTCCCTGTTTTTTCACGGATCATCTCAAATGCGCCGTAGCAAATCTTCTCTGCTACACCTTTATTGCCGTCCAGCATCACCTGATTGATAAGTTTTGTGATAACCTTGTTGTTGAATACCGGATCCGGTACCACATCAACTTTAGCCCGCGAACCTCTTCTAGGCATATATATCCCCCCTTTGCCTCGAAAATCGCCTTATGCCACGGGCGCTTTCCCAAGCAACTTCAAAAATTGAGAAAAACTGCAGGTAACATAAAGATAACAGATATTTTTTCCAAAAATAAATATTCCATCCCCGCCGGATAACGGCGGGATACCGGGTATTGATTATTTTTTAGGACGTTTGCTGCCGTATTTTGAACGGCCCCGGTTTCTGTTCTGAACACCGGCGGAATCCAGAGCACCCCTGACTATATGATACCTTACGCCGGGAAGGTCTTTGACCCTGCCGCCGCGAACCAGAACAACCGAGTGCTCCTGCAAATTGTGTCCTATACCCGGAATATAGGAGGTCACCTCGATACCGTTGGTAAGCCTGACCCTCGCAACCTTGCGCAGGGCGGAGTTCGGCTTTTTAGGCGTGGTGGTATACACCCTGGTACATACGCCGCGTTTCTGAGGGCACTCTTTTAACGCCGGAGCTGATGACTTTTTAAATGTTTCCTCTCTGCCCCTGCGGATTAATTGGTTGATCGTGGGCATCCGCATACACCTCCTTCCTAAAAACACCTGTAAATTAAATTTCCGCTCCGGCGGCATTAAGCCGGAGCGGCCAAAGTTAATTAATAAAATCAGTCTTCCACCACAGCCGCTGAAGCACAGCCTACCTCAATGCCGCAGGCCTTGCCCAGCCCTAGCATGGTGTCCACTTTTATAACCTCAACGCCTTTTGACGCGCAACTTTTGATGATGGGGTCTATTACGTGACGTTCGGCGTTACTGGCTATGTATACGACTTTTGCCTGCCCCCGTTCTATGGATTTCATCGTCTGTTTCATCCCTATGGTTTTTTTCCGGGCTTTCAACAGCCGCTCATAGGGCATCTGCAAGACACCTCCGTAAAACCAGACACTTTTGTATATTAACACCAACCACACCAAAAGTCAACACGATAAAACTTTTGTTTTATTTTCGGGCAATATTTTCCTCGCTATACAGATAACTTTCTTCCAAGAAATCCGTTTTGCCCATATCGTATTCCTCTTCGGGCAGTCCGTCAATATCATGGTCGGTTCCGCCCTCTTCCAGTAATTCGATGTTGCGGTAACGGCTCATGCCGGTTCCCGCCGGAACCAGTTTGCCTATAATTACGTTTTCTTTTAAGCCCAGCAGGGGGTCTGTTTTACCCTTAATAGCAGCCTCGGTAAGCACTCTAGTGGTTTCCTGGAAGGATGCCGCCGACAGGAAGGAATCAGTTGCCAGGGATGCCTTGGTGATTCCCAGCAGTACACCCTTGGCATCAGCCGGCTCACCGCCGTTTGCTAAAACCATTTCGTTTTCGGCCTCCAACTCAAATATGTCTACCAGGCTGCCCGGCAACAAGTTTGTGTCCCCGGCATCTTCAATTTTAACCTTTCGGAGCATCTGCCTGATCATTACTTCTATATGTTTGTCGTTAATGTCGACGCCCTGCAGGCGGTAAACCCGCTGAACTTCTTGCAAGAGATACAACTGCACGCCTTGGGGACCCTTTATCTTTAATAAATCGTGGGGATTTACCGAACCCTCGGTAAGTTCGTCCCCGGGTCCCACCCGGTCGCCTTGCCTTACCTTAATGCGTGCACCGTAAGGAACCTGATATAGATTTTTTTCTCCGTCGTCACTGGTAGTTTCTATTTCCCGGCGGCCTTTAACTTCCCTGATTTCCACCACACCGGAATTTTCAGCTATAACTGCCTGGCCTTTAGGCCTGCGGGCCTCAAAGAGTTCCTCAACCCTGGGAAGACCCTGGGTAATATCGTCTCCGGCCACGCCTCCGGTGTGGAATGTGCGCATTGTAAGCTGGGTGCCCGGTTCCCCGATGGACTGGGCGGCAATAATTCCCACCGCCTCTCCAATGTCAACCACTCCGCCGGTAGCCAGGTTTTTGCCGTAGCAATTCCGGCAGACGCCGTAACGGCTTTTACAGGTAAGCACCGAACGTATTTTGATCTTTTTAATCCCCGCTTCAATAATCCTGCTGGCCTCATAGCCCGAATTCCTGTCATTGGCTATTACCTTGCCCTTGGCAACGATAACCTCTCCGGTTTCGGGATGTATTATGTCCTCCAGGGCCATACGCCCTATTATCCTGTCCTCGAGTTTTTCAATCACTTCGGTGCCGTCTTTTATTTCCTCAACCACAATACCCTCTTCGGTACCGCAGTCTATTTCCCTTACGATAACGTCCTGGGCCACATCCACCAGGCGGCGGGTGAGGTAACCGGAGTCCGCGGTGCGCAGAGCGGTATCAGCCAGACCCTTGCGGGCGCCGTGGGTGGAGATGAAGTATTCCAGCACGGTGAGGCCTTCACGGAAATTAGCCTTGATGGGCAAGTCGATAATCCTGCCGGAGGGGTCAGCCATAAGGCCCCTCATTCCTGCCAACTGGCGAATCTGCTGCTTATTACCCCGGGCACCGGAATTAGCCATCATGTATACCGGATTAAAACGGTCCAGCGTTTCCATCAGGGCCTCGGTAACTTGCTCCGTAGCATCGTTCCAAAGCCCGATGACCTTGCGGTAGCGCTCGTCTTCAGTTATCAGCCCCCGACGGTAATTGTGTTCAACTTTTTCCACTTCTTGTTCGGTTTTGGTCAGTATATCCTTCTTCTGGGGCGGAATTATTATATCCGACAGGGCTATTGTCACCCCCGCCCTGCTGGCGTAGTGAAAACCGAGCTTTTTTAAACCGTCCAGCAGTGCCCCGGTGGCTGACAGGCCCAGTTCATTGTAGCACTCGTCAACAATTTTGCTGAGCGCTTTCTTGTCGGCGACCAGATTTTTATAACCCAGTCTGGCCGGAATTACTTCGTTGAATATGAGCCGGCCCACGGTTGTTTCCAGCATTTCACCCTTATACCTGACTTTGATCCTGGCGTGCAGGCTAAGAGCGTTATTTTGATGGGCCATAATGGCCTCTTCCTTATCCCTGAAAACCTTGTCTTCTCCCAGCACCCCTTCTTTTTCCATGGTAAGGTAGTAACAGCCAAGCACCATATCCTGGGTGGGAACAGCCACAGGGCGCCCGTCTTTCGGGTTTAATATATTATGTGCAGATAACATTAATAGTCTTGCCTCGGCCTGAGCCTCAGCGGATAATGGTACGTGAACCGCCATCTGGTCGCCGTCAAAGTCGGCATTGTAGGCAGTACATACCATGGGGTGAATTTGTATGGCCCGGCCCTCCACCAGCACCGGTTCGAATGCCTGGATACCCAGCCTGTGCAATGTGGGCGCCCGGTTAAGAAGCACCGGGTGCTGGCTGATAACCTCTTCCAAAACATCCCATACCTCCGGCCTCACCCGCTCCACCATGCGCTTGGCGCTTTTAATGTTATGGGCGTAACCGTCATTAACCAATCTTTTCATCACGAAAGGTTTAAAAAGTTCCAAAGCCATTTCCTTTGGCAAGCCACACTGATGCATCTGCAAGGTGGGTCCCACCACGATAACCGACCTGCCGGAATAGTCAACCCTTTTGCCCAGCAGGTTCTGGCGAAAGCGCCCCTGTTTGCCCTTTAGCATATCGCTTAATGATTTCAGCGGCCTGTTTCCCGGGCCGGTAACCGGTCTTCCCCGGCGTCCATTGTCGATAAGGGCATCCACCGCTTCCTGCAGCATCCTTTTTTCGTTACGTACAATAATATCCGGGGCACCCAGGTCCAGAAGCCTTTTGAGGCGGTTGTTACGGTTAATTACCCGGCGGTACAGGTCGTTCAGGTCCGAGGTGGCGAACCTGCCGCCGTCCAGTTGCACCATAGGGCGCAGTTCCGGTGGAATAACAGGTATAACATCCATGATCATCCACTCCGGACGGTTACCCGAAGCTCGAAAAGCTTCAACCACCTCCAACCGGCGGATGGCACGGATTTTTCGCTGACCTGTAACCTCCCGCAGTTCCTGGCGCAGTTCCCGGCTCAATTCTTCCAGGTCGATCTCCTCTAAGAGCTTTTTAATCGACTCGGCGCCCATACCGGCTTTAAAGCTGCTCCCGTACTTTTCCCTGTACTCCCTGTATTCGTTTTCGGTTAGCAGTTGTTTTTTAATTAATCCCGTATCGCCGCCATCTGTGACTATATATGATACAAAATATAACACTTTTTCCAGTGCCCTGGGTGACATATCCAAAAGCAGTCCCATGCGGCTGGGTATTCCCTTGAAATACCATATATGCGATACCGGAGCGGCCAGCACTATGTTGCCCAAGCGCTCCCGGCGAACTTTGGAGCGGGTTACCTCCACGCCGCAGCGGTCACAGATAACACCCTTATAACGAACCCGTTTATATTTGCCGCAGTGGCATTCCCAGTCCCTGGTGGGTCCAAAAATACGTTCGCAAAAGAGTCCGTCCCGCTCGGGCTTTAGCGTCCTGTAGTTAATTGTTTCCGGCTTTTTTACCTCGCCGCTCGACCATTCCAGTATCTGTTGCGGGGATGCAAGACCGATGCGAATACGGTCAAAGTTGTTGAGATCCAGCAAAAGACCACGCTCCCTTAGGATTTTTGCAGACTCTTCCTTATGGGGTGAGAGGTGCAACTCTCAATCAGCCCGTTTCCTCTTCGTCCAGGTCGTCAAAATCATCCCCCATATAATCCTCTTCAGCAATCTCTTCCTCGTCCTCAACCTCGTCGGAGTCATAATCATCGTTGCCTCCGGAAGGAATGTTATCCTCGTGCAAATCCAGGCCCAAGTCTTTGGCCGTTTCGTTTATGTCTTCCTCAACCTCTTTAATCTCAATCTCCCGATCGTCCTCCGAAAGCACCTTTACGTCAAGGCCCAGGCTTTGCAATTCCTTTATAAGCACCTTGAAGGATTCCGGAACGCCCGGTTCCGGTACATTTTCTCCCTTGACGATGGCCTCGTAGGTTTTAACCCTGCCCACCACGTCATCAGATTTAACAGTTAGTATTTCCTGCAGTGTATAAGCCGCGCCGTAAGCTTCCAGAGCCCAAACCTCCATTTCGCCGAAACGCTGACCACCGAACTGAGCCTTGCCACCCAGGGGCTGCTGGGTGACCAGGGAATATGGACCGGTGGAACGGGCGTGAATCTTATCATCCACCAGGTGGGCCAGTTTAAGCATATACACATAACCGACAGTTATAGGGTTGTCATAGGGTTCACCGGTTCTGCCGTCGTACAGGGTAATCTTCCCTATTTCCGGGTGTCCGGCTTTTTTAAGGGAATCCAGAATATCTTGCTCTGTAGCTCCGTTAAACACCGGTGTGGCTACCTTGTATCCCAGAGCGTTGGCGGCCCATCCCAGGTGGGCCTCAAGCACCTGCCCGATGTTCATTCTGGAGGGAACCCCCAGGGGGTTTAAAACTATCTCAACGGGAGTTCCGTCCGGCAGGAAAGGCATATCCTCCTCCGGCAGGATGCGGGCGATGACACCCTTGTTCCCGTGGCGCCCCGCCATTTTGTCGCCCTCGGATATTTTTCTTTTCTGGGCTATATATACCCGCACCAGCTGGTTTACCCCGGGCGGCAGTTCGTCTCCATTTTCCCTGGAGAATACCTTTACATCCACTATCTTTCCGGATTCTCCGTGGGGCACCCGCAGTGAAGTATCACGTACCTCCCTGGCCTTTTCCCCGAAAATGGCTCGTAGCAAGCGTTCCTCGGCTGTCAGCTCCGTTTCGCCCTTAGGGGTTACCTTGCCCACCAGAATATCTCCGGGCCGGACTTCGGCCCCCACCCGGATGATTCCCCGGTCATCAAGATCCTTTAATATCTCTTCACCAACGTTGGGAATGTCTCTGGTGATTTCCTCGGGACCTAGTTTTGTGTCCCTGGCATCACACTCATATTCCTCAATGTGAATAGAGGTGAAAAAGTCTTCTTTTACAGCCTTTTCACTTACCAGAATAGCATCCTCGTAATTGTAGCCCTCCCAGGGCATAAAAGCCACCAGAACATTGCGCCCTAAAGCCAGTTCCCCGTAATCTGTGGACGGGCCGTCGGCAATAATCTGGTTTGCCTCAACCCTTTCGCCTTTTTTAACTATAGGCTTCTGGTTGATACAGGTGCCCTGGTTAGACCGAGTAAATTTAAGCAATTTATAGGTTTCCAGGTTCCCCTGGTCGTTCCTGATGGCAATGTCGTTGGCAGTCACCCTTTCCACTGTTCCGGTGTTGCGGGAGATCGCCACCACGCCTGAATCTTTGGCCGCCTTGTGCTCAATTCCTGTTCCCACAAGGGGAGCCTGGGCTTTTAACAGGGGGACGGCCTGGCGCTGCATGTTTGCCCCCATCAGGGCACGGTTGGCGTCGTCATGTTCCAGAAACGGTATCAGGGCTGTGGCAACGCTGAAAACCTGTTTGGGGGAAACATCCATGTAATCAACCCGGTCCGCGGGAACAACCACTATCTCCGGCGATCTGGCATTTACCTTGCTCTCCAGGAAGCGTCCTTCCTCGTCCAGCGGAGCGTTGGCCTGGGCTATGATAACCCCTTCTTCCTCATCCGCGGTTAAGTACACTATCTCTTCAGTTACCTTCCTGGTTTCCTTATCAACTTTGCGATATGGTGTTTCAATAAAGCCAAAGGAATTTATCCTGGCGTATGTACTCAGTGAACCTATCAGGCCGATGTTAGGACCTTCGGGGGTCTCAATGGGGCACATGCGGCCGTAGTGTGAATGGTGCACGTCCCTAACCTCGAAACCCGCACGCTCGCGGCTTAAACCTCCCGGTCCCAGGGCTGAAAGTCTGCGTTTATGGGTTAATTCCGCCAGCGGGTTGGTTTGGTCCATGAACTGGGAAAGCTGGCTGGAACCAAAGAACTCTTTTATGGCAGCCACAACGGGCCTTATATTGATAAGCACCTGGGGTGTTATCACGTCAACATCCTGGATAGTCATCCGCTCCCGGACCACTCTCTCCATTCTGGACAGGCCTATTCTGAACTGGTTTTGCAGCAGTTCGCCCACCGAGCGCAGTCGGCGGTTACCCAGATGGTCAATATCGTCAACATGACCCTTTAGCTCCATCAGTCCCAGGAGATATTTTACCGTCTGCAAAATATCCGTGGGAGTAAGCGACCTTATAAACTCGTGCCTAATGGGAATATATTTACGCAAATAAGGATCGTACTCACTGATGCCCGCCGCGGCTCCTGATTCCCCTGCGGCCTCAGTCATTTCCAGCGTTATCACTGTGCCCTTCCTGGCAATTATTTCACCGGTTTCTGATAAAATAACGTCTTTCTCCAGCGGCTCATCGGAATACCTGTATAATATCCCATGTTTTAACTTCTTTTGAATTTTATAGCGGCCGACATTAGCCAGGTCATACAGCTTGGGGTCAAAGAAAAGCGTTTCCAAGAGTGATCTGGCGCTCTCCACCGTTGGCGGCTCGCCCGGGCGCAGCTTTTTATATATTTCCACCAGGGCTTCTTCCTCGGAATCAGTGTTATCCCTGGTAAGGGTTTCCTGGATATGCTTGTTCTCATTAAACAATTCAACCATCATACTGTTCGAACCGTAACCCAGCGCCCTGATTAATACTGTCACAGGTATCTTCCTGGTACGGTCAATACGTACAAAAATATGGTCATTGACATCGGTTTCAAACTCCAGCCAGGCGCCACGGTTAGGGATGATAGTTGCGGTATACAGTTTTTTACCGCTGGGATCAATCTGTTCCGCAAAATACACACCCGGGGAACGAACCAACTGGGAAACAATAACCCTTTCCGCCCCGTTAATAATGAATGTTCCCTTTTCCGTCATCAGGGGGAAATCTCCCATGAACACTTCCTGTTCCTTTACCTCGCCCGTCTCCTTGTTAATCAGGCGAACTTTAACCCGGAGCGGAGCGGCATAAGTAACGTCACGCTCCTTACATTCCTCCACCTTGTACTTTGGTTCACCCAGGGTATAATCCAGGAATTCCAGCACTAGATTGCCGGTAAAATCCTGAATTGGGGAAATATCGTGAAATACTTCCCGGAGGCCCTCACGTAAAAACCACTGATATGAATTGCGCTGCACTTCAATCAGGTTGGGCAGTTCCAGTACCTCTCTTAGTTTCCCGAAGCTCTTCCTGTTACTGGAACCCACCTTTACGGCATTCATGTATTGCACCACACCCCTCATGAAAGTCAACAAACCTAATAATTAGAAACAACGAAAAGCAAGGTGCTGGTTATACCAAGACCTCGCTTTCTTCCACAAGAACGTTATATCCAGAATATTATTCCCCAAAATACACCACCGGATACATTAATATTTTCCTTGCGAATAATATTTTGGTTAATATAGTAAATATAGAATAGACATTTTTTAATGTTAGCAAATGGTTTGCCTTTTGTCAAGTGCTCAATGCATTTTTATAAAAAATTTTATTATCTATAAAAGTGTTATTATTAATTCTGTGTCCCACTGGAGCCGTCTTAAGGCGGCATAAGAGTTTAAAAAGTATAAACAGGGCCGTTCCCGGAGGAAAAGCCCTGTTTATTAAGTACACTTTATTAAAGAACTACTTAATTTCAACAGTTGCGCCCTGTTCTTCCAGTTTGGCTTTAATGGTGTGTGCTTCGTCC
>CBEULQ010000002.1:0-20598 GCA_965543975.1 uncultured Desulfocucumis sp.
AACCGTCCCCTGTCCCCGCCCGGGTAAACGACCCGCCCCGCCTTGATTTAAGGTTAATAATCAAAATTAAAAACGCCGTATTTTTTGAAATGCGACGCCAGGCCACCGTCATTGAGAATTTTAATCATAACCTGGGGCAGCGGCTTAACAGGAATTTCGATTCTCTTGGTTTTATTCTTAATAATGCCTGCCGCCAGATCCACATCCAGCTCATCGCCGGGATCAATCTGGTCCGTATCGCATTCCACCACCGGCAGGCCGGTGTTAATGGCATTGCGGTAGAAAATGCGGGCAAAGGACTTTGCCAGCACAGCGCTGACATTTGCGTATTTAATGGCCAGAGGAGCCTGTTCCCGGGATGAGCCGCAACCGAAATTGGTGCCGGCCACGATAAAGTCCCCAGGGGTGACCTTATCGTAAAAATTAGGGTCCAGATCCTCCATAACGTGTTTGGCCAGTTCTTTCATGTCGAGGGTTTTAAATTTATACTTGCCGGAAATGATGTAGTCTGTGTTCACATCACTACCGAATTTATGTGTTTTTCCCTGAAATAACATTTGCCACCCACCCTTTTAATCTTAAACAAATTCCCTGGGATCGGTAATCTTACCGGTCAGGGCCGAGGCTGCCACCGTAGCCGGGGAAGCCAGATATATAAAGGCGTTGCCGTTGCCCATGCGTCCTTTGAAATTCCTGTTGGCGGTGGATATTACATTCTCACCGTCGGAAGGCACACCATTGTGGGTGCCCACACAGGGGCCGCAGCCCGGAGTCACCACAGCGGCTCCGGCTTCCACCAGAATCTCCAGGGTGCCGTCCCGCATGGCGTCGATGTATATTTTCTTTGACGCGGGTGCTACGATAAACCTAACATCCGGTGCTATCTTCCTGCCTTTCAGGATACTTGCCGCAATATGCAGATCCTCCAGCCGGCCGTTGGTGCAGGTGCCTATAACAGCCTGCTGCACCGGAGTTCCGGCCACCTCACTCACCGGGCTAACATTGTCGACCCGGTGGGGCTTGGCCACCTGGGGCTCCAGTGAGGATACATCATATTCCTTCACAGCGGCATATTTGGCATCCGGGTCCGCTTTAACCGGAATAAATTTATGGTCGGTATACCTGGCCAGCCAGTCCATGGTCTTTTCGTCGGCTTCCATCAAACCGGCCTTGGCGCCCATTTCAATGGCCATATTGGCAATGGTGAAACGCCCTTCCATGGACAGGGCGGAAACCGCTTCACCCACATATTCTGCGGACATGTAAGTGGCTCCGTCCGCGGTTACATCTCCGATAAGGTACAATATCAGGTCCTTGGCGTATACGCCCTTGGGCAGCACGCCGTTGCATACAAATTTGATGGTTTCCGGCACCTTGAACCACATTTTGCCGGAAATAAGTCCTCCAGCCAGGTCCGTGGAGCCAACCCCGGTGGAAAACGCGTTCAGGGCGCCATAAGTGCAGGTATGGGAATCAGCGCCGATGACCAGGGAGCCGGGTCCAACCTTTCCGCTTTCCGGAATTACCTGGTGGCAAACCCCTTCCCCTATGTCATAAAGGCGAAAACCCTTGGCGCTGGAAAATTCCCGCATTAGTTTGTGCAGGGCGGAAACCCCCTCCAGGGGGCTGGGTGAACTGTGGTCTATGACAAAGGCCACTTTATTCTTGTCGAATACTTCCCTGCCGTCCATGTTGTCAAAAGCCCTGATGGCCAGGGGAGATGTCCCGTCCTGGCCCATAACGAAATCCACCTGGGCCACCACGATTTCGTTGGCGTAAGCTTCCTGACCGCTATGGGCGGAAAGTATTTTTTCGATAATGGTCTGGCCCAATATTAATCCCTCTCTCCCGAATTAAAATTTGTTAGCCTGAACATTTCAGATTATACTTTATGTTTGCCAAAATAATCTTCGTAGAGGTAGACCAATTCCTTGTCAAAGAGCGGGCGCTTCAGGGACACACAGTAGGAGCGTACCCTGGGCAGCAACTCGTTGGCCTTGTGGTCGCTTAAAAGAATACCATACTCAGCAAATTTGGCTTTCAAAGCGGCGGATCCGGAGTGTTTGCCCACCATAATCTGGCGTTCCAGGCCCACTTCCTCCGGACTAAACGCCTCGTAAGTCTTGGGGTTTTTAAGAGCTCCGTCAGCGTGTATGCCGGACTCGTGGGCGAACATGTTGGAGCCCACAATAGCTTTCCAGGCGGGCAGTTCACGGTCTGAGGCCCGGGATACGTATTCCGCAACCTCGCGGAACAATTCGGTTTTGAATCCCAGGTCTATTTTGTAAAGGTGTTTTAAAGCCATTACAACTTCTTCCAGCGCGGAGTTGCCCGCCCTTTCACCAAGGCCCATGACGGTTACCCCAATCCAGTTGGCGCCCGCTGTTACTCCGGTGAGGGCATTGGCTGTGGCCATGCCGAAGTCATTATGGGTGTGCATTTCAACGGCAATGTCCACTTTTTCCTTAATAGCCTTAATGTTGTTAAAAGTGGTGAAAGGGTCCAGTATGCCCACTGTATCGCAATAGCGCAGGCGGTCGGCGCCTGCTTCCTTTGCCGCCGAAGCGAACTGCACCAAAAAATCGGTATCGCTGCGGGAAGCGTCCTCCGCGTTTACGGAGATGTATACTCCCTCTTTTTTGGCATATTCCACAGCCTTGACCATGTGCTCCAGCACCCATTCCCTGCTGGTCTGGAGTTTGTATTTAATGTGGATATCGGAGGTTGAGATGGAAATGGCCACTGCGTCCACGCCGCAGGACAATGATTCATCGATATCCTTGATTACCGGGCGGTTCCAGCCCATGATGCTGGCTTTGAGGCCTGCTTTACAGATGGCTGTTATAGCGTCCTTTTCATCCCCGCCCATTACCGGAATTCCTGCTTCAATCTGGTGTACTCCAAGTTCGTCCAGAAACTTGGCAATCCTTACTTTTTCCCGGTTCGCAAAAACCACACCGGCGGTCTGTTCGCCATCCCTCAACGTGGTATCCACGATAAAAATTTCTTTTTGGGTAATTGTAGGATCAATCATTTAACCGGTTCACCCTTTCGTATGTATATTGGAAAAGTTAAAAAAGGCAATAAAAAATAAACCGCAAAGAACCATAAATTATAATAACATGAAAACCAGTTGACTGAAAAGAGAATTATTCATTTATACTGTATACACTAAAATCTGGCTATACAAATATAAGCTCAAAACAAATTAAATAGTGTTAATATTGAAACTTTACATTATATTGGCATGCATATTTATGCAAATGCATGCATGAAAGTAATTTAGCGTTATGCAACAACATAGCCTGCCCGTTAAATTTAACATTAAACCGGAGCAAAAATTTATACAGATAAACTTCATGAAATTAAGGAGGCAGTACACTGTAGTGTTAATACAGCAACTGCCCCCCTGACAATTACAGTTTTTCTTTCAGCAACCTGTTCACCAGTTCCGGGTTGGCCTTGCCCCTGGTGGCTTTCATAACCTGGCCCACTAAGAAGCCCATGGCTTTGTCCTTGCCGGCCCGGTAATCCTCCACCACTTTGGGATTGTCTGCAATCACCTGGTCTACCACCGAGGCGACGGCCCCCTCGTCGGATATCTGGGTCAAGCCCTTTTCCTTGACAATCTGTTCCGGGTCCTTTCCTGTGGCAAACATCTCCTCAAAGACAGTTTTGGCTATTTTACCGCTGATGGTGCCCTTATCCATGAGATTCAGCATGCCGGCCAACTGTCCGGGGCTTATTTTGCATTGGCTAATATCCAGATTGCCCGCATTTAAGAGCCTTGAAAGGTCTCCCATAATCCAGTTGCCGGCGACCTTGGCGTTGGGGTAATGATTAAGACACTCTTCGAAATAATCGGCCATTTCCTTGGTTGCTGTTATTACTCCCGCATCATAAGGGGGCAGCCCCATCTCCCGGACGTAACGGTCCTTTCTCTGGTCGGGCAGTTCCGGCAGGGATTGGCGGATTTCATCCACCCATGCCGGATCTATAATCATGGGAACCAGATCAGGGTCCGGAAAATAACGGTAGTCGTGGGCCTCTTCCTTGCTGCGCATGGACAGGGTGATTCCTTTGCCTTCGTCCCAGGTGCGGGTCTCCTGAACTACCCTGCCCCCTTCCTCAAGCACCTCGATTTGCCTCTCAATTTCATAGGCCACTGCTTTTTGTAAGGCTTTGAAGGAGTTCATGTTTTTAATTTCCGCTTTGGTGCCGAATTCGGCGCTACCCACGGGACGAACCGAAACGTTGGCATCACACCTCAGTGAGCCCTCTTCCATTTTGCAGTCGGATACCCCGGTATATTGAATTATTGCTTTGAGCTTATCCACGTAAGCCCTGGCTTCTTCCGGGGAGCGCATGTCCGGCTCCGACACTATTTCTATCAGGGGGACGCCGGTGCGGTTGTAATCCACCAGTGAATAAGGGGAGGTGGAAATGGTGCCCTGGTGAACCAGTTTGCCTGCGTCCTCCTCCATATGAACCCTGGTGATACCTACACGCTTTGTCTGCCCGTCCAGTTCGATATCCAGGTAGCCATGCTCCGCAATGGGCAGATCGTATTGTGATATCTGGTAATTCTTGGGCAGATCCGGGTAATAGTAATTTTTGCGGTCAAATTTAGAGAACCCGGCAATTTTACAATTCAAGGCCAGTCCGGCCCGGACGGCATATTCCAAAACCTTCTTGTTCAGCACCGGCAAAACGCCGGGAAGGCCCAGGCACACCGGGCAGACATGGGAGTTCGGTTCACCGCCGAACTCCGTGGTGGAATGGCAGAATATTTTCGTTTTGGTTTTCAGTTCAACGTGAACCTCCAACCCTATTACAGCTTCATAACCGGCCACAAAAAAACCTCCCAACGAAACCGGCAATTTATATTAATTAACCCTTTCCTACAACACCGGCCTTTTCCTGTGGTAATCCGTGTTTTGCTCAAAGCTGTAGGCCGCCCTGATCAGGGTTCCCTCGTCAAAGGGCCTGCCTATAAGCTGTACACCCACCGGCATCCCGTCTGCAAACCCGGCCGGAACTGATATGCCGGGCAGTCCTGCCAGGTTTACCGGTATGGTGGTAATATCCGACAGGTACATCTGCAGGGGGTCGTTAACATTTTCCCCCACGGAAAAAGCCGGGGACGGAGCGGTGGGGGATAATAATACATCGAATTTTTCAAAGGCCCGGTCGAAATCACGTTTAATCAGCGTTCTCACCTTCAAAGCCTTTAGGTAATAAGCGTCGTAATAGCCCGAGGAGAGTGCATATGTGCCCAGCATGATTCTTCTCTTTACTTCGGCTCCGAACCCCAGGCTGCGGGTGCGCATGAACATATCCACCACATCCGAAGGGGCCTCGACCCGGTAGCCGTAGCGCACCCCGTCGTAACGGGCCAGATTGGAGCTGGCTTCCGCCGGGGCGATTATGTAATAGCAAGGCACCGCATATTCCACGTGGGGAAGTGAGGTTTCCTCTATATCCGCCCCAAGGGAAGACAGTGTCTTTACCGCCTGTTCGATAACGCTGCGAACTCCGGGGTCTATGCCTTCCCCGGTATATTCCCGGGGAACACCTATTTTTAATCCCTTTATATCATCCACCAAAAAGCTGGTGTAGTCCCGGTAACCTTCCGGGGCGGAGGTGGAATCCTTGGGGTCGTGCCCGGCAATAACATTTAAAAGATGAGCGCAGTCGGCAACATCCCTGGCAAGGGGGCCGATCTGGTCCAGGGAGGAGGCAAAAGCCACCAGACCGTAGCGGGAAACAGCTCCGTATGTCGGCTTCATCCCCACTGTTCCGCAGAATGAAGCAGGCTGGCGTATTGATCCCCCGGTATCCGAACCCAGGGCGACCACCACTTCCCCGGCAGCCACGGCCGCTGCGGACCCTCCGCTGGAACCACCGGGCACCCGGCCGGTATCCCACGGGTTTGCGGTAATGAATAGCCCTGAATTCTCCGTGGAGGAACCCATGGCAAATTCGTCCATATTGGTTTTACCCACCAAGACCATGTCCGCCGCCGCTATTTTTTCCACCACCGTAGCATTATACGGAGGAACAAAATTATACAGCATTTTGGAAGAACAGGTGGTGCGGATTCCATCGGTGCACATATTATCCTTCACCGCAACGGGAATTCCGGCCAGAGGACCAATTTCATCACCCTGTTTAATTTTAGCGTCCACCCTGCGGGCCTGTTCCAGCGCTCGGGTTTTGGTAAGGGTAACGAAGG
The DNA here is from genome assembly GCA_965543975.1 of uncultured Desulfocucumis sp. GTDB lineage: Bacteria > Bacillota > Desulfotomaculia > Desulfotomaculales > Desulfocucumaceae > Desulfocucumis. The sequence goes on from CBEULQ010000002.1 coordinate 6,236, forward strand.
ACTTTAGTTTGTCCTCCAGTTTTTCAATTCTGTTAAAATATGCCTGACAAATCTCCTCGGCGCTTATCTCTTTATTTTTCAACAATCCGTGTAATTCACGGGCTGTCAGATAATGCAGTTCCAAAACGTTTCGCCTCCCGCCGGTTACACAATTTTAGGAACTTTAAAGAAGTTCCCGTCTTTATCCGGAGCATTGGCCAGCACCTTTTCAGGCCCGAGGTTATTACCTGCCTCATCCTCCCGGAATACGTTCTTCAGCGGTAAAACGTGGGCTGTAGGGGGAATATCCGACGTATCAAGGTCGTCCAGCTTTTTTGCGTATTCCAGTATGGCGTTCAGCTGTTCCTGGTAAAGTTTCTTCTCATCTTCGGTGAGTTCCAGCCGGCCCAGCAGGGCCACATGTTCAACCTCGGAGATGGTCAGCATATAAGCACCTTCCTTATCTTTGCGGAGGCTTAAAAAAGCCCCGGTTATAGCAAAAACTGACAATATTATACCAAAGTGCCAACAGCGTGGCAATATAGCGTAATATATCGGCAATCTTTCACATTAACGCTCTATCTAAGCTAAAAGTTATACTTTTTTAACATGGCGGTAAGACCTTCCTCATCCATAATCTCAATATTAAGTTGCAAGGCCTTCTGATATTTGCTCCCCGGGTCTTCCCCCACCAGCACCAGGTCGGTTTTCTTGCTGACGGAGGAGGATATCCTTCCACCCAGCCTTTCTATTATCTCCCCGGCCTCCTGCCTGGTGTAGTTTTTCAACCCGCCGGTGAGAACCACCGTTTTACCCTCCAGGGGTGCCGGCCCGGAATGTTTCCCCTCTTCCGGTGAAGACATATTTATACCCAGGTGGGAAAGCTTTTCGATCAATTTCCGGTTTTCATCCACGGAAAAGTATTCGGATATGCTTTCCGCTATTTTGGGCCCTATTTCAGGAATCTGCACCAGATCCTCAGAGTTTGCCGAAGCTACTTTATCCATGCTGCCGTACCGGCCGGCCAGAATTTTAGCCGCCCGCTCGCCCACATGCCTTATGCCCAGGGCAAACAGCAACCTGTGCAGGGGGTTCTTTTTACTCTCCTCAATTGCCTTTAAAAGGTTCCGGGCGGATTTTTCACCCATTCTCTCCAATTTGACCAGTTCATCCATGTGGAGTTTATAAAGATCCGCCGCGTCACTGACCAGCCCGGAGGAAACCAGCTGGGCCAGCACCGCCGGACCCAAACCCGCAATATCCATGGCGTTCCTGGACACAAAGTGAATTAAACCCTCCCTCAGCCTGGAGGGACAGGCCGGGTTGACGCAGCGTACGGCTGCCTCCCCTTCCGGCCGGATCACCGGCTTCTCACATTCGGGACAACTCCGGGGCATGGCAAAGGGAGTTTCATTCCCGGTGCGGCTCTCCTTAATAACTTCCAGAACTTCCGGAATAATGTCTCCGGCTTTGTGCACCACCACGGTATCTCCCACCCGGATATCCTTTTCCCGGATGATGTCCTCATTGTGCAGGGTAGCCTTGGTTACGGTAGTGCCGGCCAGCCTGACCGGCCTTAAAATGGCGGTGGGGGTCAAAACACCGGTACGCCCAACCCTTATAATAACATCCTTAACAACTGTCCTGGCCTGCTCGGGAGGGTATTTCCAGGCTATGGCCCAGCGGGGACTCTTCATGGTGGCTCCCAGCCGGGCTTGCTGATCCAGGGAATTCAACTTGATCACCACGCCGTCCGTGGCATAGGGCAGATTAAAACGGTCCTGCTGCCATTCATGGCAGTATCCCAGCACCGCATCTATGTCCGGCAGCAAACGGTGGTGGGGGTTCACCTTGAACCCCTGGGTTTTCAGCCACTCCAGCACGCCGTGGTGGGTGCTGATATTTAAACCTTCCGCCCGGCCCAGGGCGTATACAAATATACTCAGCTGCCTGGAGGCAGTTATACCGGGATCAAGCTGGCGCAAAGATCCCGCCGCGGCGTTCCTGGGATTGGCAAACAACTGCTCGCCTGTCTCCTCCCGGGCTTCGTTCAGTCTGGCGAAGGCGTCCTTGGGCATAAAAACCTCCCCCCGCACCTCCAGAAGAGGGATGTTTTCCCTGAGACGCAGGGGAACAGCCCTGACTGTTCTCATATTGGGAGTAATGTCCTCCCCGTATTCTCCGTCTCCTCTGGTGGCACCCCGGACAAACAGGCCGTTCTCATACAGCAGCGATACCGCCAGGCCGTCTATCTTAAGTTCTGCCTCATATTCCACCTTTTCACCGGGCAGGGCCTGCCTCACCCGGCGGTCAAAATCCTTGAGCTCTCCCTCATCAAAGGCGTTGCCCAGGCTCAACATGGAAGCCAGGTGCTTTACCTGCGCAAATCCCTCCCGGGGTTTCCCCCCAACCCGCCGGGTGGGGGAATCGGGAGTAACCAGCCCGGGGTATTGTTCCTCAAGTTGGTTCAGTTCCCTCATCAGTTTATCAAAAGCGGCATCGGTAATGGTGGGGTTGTCCATCACGTAATAATTGTAATTGTGCCGTTCTATCTCCCGGCGAAGCTCCTCCGCTTTTTTCAATACCGCCTCCGGCGCTTTATCCATATAAAAACCTCCGTACCGGGTGTCTAAGTTATAACCACAGCCGCAAACCTGATTATGTAAGCGGCAGGAATAAATATCAGTTGAGCCAGCAGGGTTCCGGCCAGCCTGGTGGCAGCCAGGTGGTATGCCATCCGGCGCACGTCACCCTCCGCCCGCTCTTTTTGAAGGGCCTGGTCGGTGATCCGGGCGGCCGTTGGATCCACCACCGTGGCAAAAAGCACCTGGGCCACTCCATTTACTATTGAGGCCATAAGAGTGGCGGCAACCCTGTAATCCGGATAAAGGGCGCCGGCGTAAAGAGCGGATAAAACCCCCGTGGTAAAAATGCCGGTAACCAGCACGTTAGCCACCAGCAACACCCGGGGTATTCCGCTGTACTTGTAACTCCCCCGGCACGCCGGTGGATCCGGAATGTGGGCGGCGGAAAGCCGCTTTAATTTCCGGGGAGTGAAAAGAAGCATCAGGAACATCCGGGGCACAGACCCCACCTGACCGAAAGCGGCAATGGCCCGTACAAATATTTTTACAAAATAAGGTATTAACAATGCACCCAATATGGTGCCAAGGGTGGCGGACAGTATAACCAGGCGTATGTCGAAATTCAGCAGGGCCAGCTGTTCCCGGTAAACCGGGGTTGTAACGTCCTGTCCCCCTCTGATTATTGCCGTCTCCACTATGGTGGCCAGAAGCGGCCCCTGGATCATATTGGCAGTGCTGGACAGCAAAAAAATAACATTGAACATGGACAGGGCGGTGGCCAGCCGGCCTGTGCGCACCCCGGCAACCCTGACGGAGTATATTAGCGTGTTTATCAGGTGAATTACCGCCGTTAAAATGCCCACCAGCAGCAGACGTTCCATTTTTCCTCCAAAGGATAAGAATACTATTAATTAACTTTCTCCAGCGGGGCGAATTTGGCCAGAAGCGTTTTCATACCGATTCCCGGAAAATTTATTATTATTTCGGCGCTGTCACCCCTACCCTTTACTTCCAGCACCGTGCCTTCACCCCATTTGCGGTGACGCACCTGGTCCCCGGCCCCCAGGGAATCAGGCGCTCCGGCGGGCGCCGGGGCGTTCCAATCCTGTCCGCTGAACCGCCGTCCTTTATTCATGGGACTTTTATCCGCAGACTGCATTGCGGAAACCACATCTTCGTCCAGGGGGTCCACGTTAGTTGCCAGATGATTGGGGATTTCCTCCAAAAACCTGGATGCGGGGTTGAACCTGGTGGCTCCGTAAAGGGTTCTTTGCCAGCAATGGGTAAGGTACAGTTTTTTCTCGGCCCTGGTGATCCCCACGTAGGCCAGCCGTCTTTCCTCTTCCATCTCCCCCGGCTCGGTGAGGGAACGGGAGTGCGGAAAAATACCTTCCTCCATGCCTACCAGGAATACCACGGGAAACTCCAGACCCTTGGCGCTGTGCAGAGACATCAGTACAACCTTTTCAGAATCCTCTTCCAGGTTGTCCACATCCGCCACCAGGGATATGCCGGACAGAAATTCCGATAGTGATCTTTCCTCGGTGTTTTTGTCAAATTCCCCTGTAACGGTTAAAAATTCTTTCAGGTTCTCCTGCCTTGTCCTGGACTCCACGGTGTTCTCCGATTCCAGTTCGGCCCAGTACCCTGTTCTGTCCAGTATCTCCTTGGTTATCTCCGTAACTGTAAAATCCGTGCTTTTGGAAGCAATGTCCGCCAGCGTAAATCCCAGGGCGGCAGCGGCTTTCCTCGCTTTCCCCGAGAGACCCGGAATTTCTCCGGCGTTACAGAGAGCCTGATGCAGATTCATTGCTTTTGACGAGGAAAAATCCAGTATTTTTTGCAGGGAAGCCTCGCCAATACCCCTCTTCGGAACGTTTATTATCCGGGACAGGCTTACGGTGTCCAGGGGATTGGACAGAAGCCTCAGGTAAGACATTATATCCTTTATTTCCTTGCGCTCGTAAAATTTTAGCCCGCCGATCATGGTATAGGGAATGCCGCGCCTTACCAGTATTTCCTCAATGGCCCTGGACATGGCATGGGTCCGGTACAGCACAGCAAAACTGCCGAAGCCCATGTTGTTAATACTTTTCATCAATTCAATCCGGCCGGCTACATAATGGGCCTCCATCCGTTCGTCGTTGGCAAGGTGTACAATTAAGGGCACTCCCTGGCCTTCAGCGGTCCAGAGCTGTTTTTCCTTTCTGTTGGGGTTGTTTTGGATAACATTGTTGGCCGCTTCCAGGATTGTACCGGTGGATCTGTAATTTTGCTCCAGCTTTATTATTCTGGCCTCAGGATAATCCTTCTCAAAACTTAGTATGTTTTGTATGTCGGCGCCCCGGAAGTTATATATACTCTGGTCAGGATCACCCACCACGCAAAGGTTGCGGTGCTCGCCGGCCAGCAGGTTTACCAGCACGTACTGGGCGTGGTTTGTGTCCTGATACTCATCCACCAGTATGTACCGGAATTTTTTCTGATAAAATTTCAGCACTGCATTATTCTGCTGGAATAGCCGGACGGTCAGCATCAGCAGGTCGTCAAAATCCAGGGCGTTGTTGTTTTTCAACCGCTTCTGATAAAGCTCATAAACCCTGGCCACAATCCTTGAGTAAAAATCGTAAGCCTGCTCTTCGAAGGCCCCGGGATCCACCAGGCGGTTTTTGGCCTGGGAGATGGCGGAGGACAGGGCCCGGGGCGGAAACCTTTTATCATCAATGTTTAGCTCTTTGACACAGTCCTTAACCACTGTCTGCTGGTCTGCATCGTCGTATATTACGAAATTTTCCTCATAGCCCAGGAACCTGGACTGGCGTCTTAAAATACGCAGGCAGGCGGAGTGAAAAGTACTTACCCACAATTCCCTTATACTGTCCGGAACCATGGCCTCCACCCTGCTTTTCATTTCCGCGGCAGCCTTGTTGGTGAAAGTTATGGCCAGTATCTGGTAGGGCGGCACTCCCCGCTCCTTAACCAGGTAGGCAATTCTGGTGGTCAAAACCCTGGTTTTGCCGCTGCCCGCTCCCGCCAGAACCAGCAGGGGGCCCTCTGTGTTTTTAACGGCTTCTTTCTGTGCGTCATTGAGGTTAGCTATTAAATCCATTAATTCTCTCCCGGTTTAATTATATAAACTTTTCAGCAAGGCCGTTCTGCGGCCTGACTAACTTAAAAGGACAGGGATTTCTACCCTGTCCCAGTATTTATTGTATTTGGTATTACTCCGGTAATCAATAGGTGCTATTGCATGATTATTTCCTTCTTGAAGACAGCTCTTTATATATTGTGCCCACATCTATCCCCTGGTTTGCCAGCAGAACCCAAAGATGGTAGATTAAGTCCGCTGTTTCGTCCACAATTTCCTGCCGGTCACCGTTTTTGGCTGCTATAATTACCTCCGCCGCCTCTTCGCCCACCTTTTTCAATATTTTATCCAGGCCCTTGGCATGAAGGCCGGCTGTGTATGATTCCTTGTCAGCGGATTTTTTTCTTTCCGCAACAACTTTATATAATTCGTCAAGTATTCCTGATCCGGCGTCTGCTCCACAATCCGCTTCGCCCTTACCGGAACCGCTTTTATCATCCCCGTCTTTTTTACCGTAAACCTCTTCCGGATCGAAATATTTTTCCCCGATAATCTCAATATCACCGTTTTTGCAGATGCGGTTGTGAAAGCAGGTGAAATACCCTTCATGGCAGGCGGCTCCCTTTTGCTCCACCTTTAACAGCAGGGTGTCCCGGTCACAGTCATAGGTTATATCCATCACCCTCTGAACATTGCCGGAAGATTCGCCCTTATGCCAGAATTTCTGCCTGCTGCGGCTCCAGAACCAGGTTTCCCCCGTATCCAGGGTACGCCGGACAGCCTCGGCATTCATATAGGCCATCATTAAAACTTCACCGCTGTTATTATCCTGAACAATTGCCGGAATAAGTCCGTCCTTGCCATATTTTAAAGAGTTTACATCAAAGGACAAGTAATAAACCTCCGTTTCCATGCTGTTGCTATAATCAAGCTAAATTCGGTATAACATTGACAGTGATTAACCCCGCGAAGACTACAATCTTACCGGAACGCCTTTTTCTTTCAAATATTCTTTTACATGGCGGATGCTGTACTCACCGAAGTGAAATATGGAAGCCGCCAGTGCAGCATCGGCATCACCCGCTGTAAGTCCGTCTACTATGTGATCAAGGTTGCCCACGCCGCCCGAGGCAATGACAGGTATGCTCACAGCTCCGGCCACCGCCCTGGTAAGCTCCAGGTCGTAACCGTCCTTGGTGCCGTCCCGGTCCATACTGGTTAACAGTATTTCCCCCGCTCCCAGGGATTCCATTCTCTTTACCCAATCCAAAGCGTCAATCCCGGTGGGGGTTCTGCCCCCGTGGATATAAACCTCCCAGGAATCCGGTCCGGAGCGTCGGGCGTCCACAGCTACAACGATACACTGGCTGCCGAATTTGGCGGACGCCTCCTCAATCAACCGGGGATTTTTTACCGCGGCTGTATTGATGGAAACCTTGTCGGCGCCGGCTGAAAGCATGGCTCTGATGTCTTCCAGGGAGCTAATGCCCCCTCCCACGGTGTAAGGTATAAAGACTTCCCCTGCGGTGCGGTAAACCATGTCCAGCACTGTTTTCCTCCCCTCGTGGGAAGCGGTGATATCAAGAAAAACAAGCTCGTCGGCCCCCTCCCGGTCATAAAAGGCGGCCAGTTCCACCGGGTCTCCGGCATCTCTCAAATTAATAAAATTAGTTCCCTTTACCACCCTGCCGCCGGTTACGTCCAGGCAGGGTATTATCCTTTTTGTCAGCATGCCCCCGCCCCCGCTTCTGCCGCCGCGATGGCCAGAGCATCCTTGAGAGAGATTGTTCCGGCGTACAGGGATTTACCCATGATTACCCCTTCCACCCCCTGGGCTTCAAGCCTTTTCAGCGACTTCAGGTCATCCAGGGTGGAAACACCGCCGGAAGCTATTACCTTTAACCCGGTGCCCCGGGCAACCTCCTCCACGGCAGCTATATTTGGGCCCTTCAGGGTTCCATCGCGCCATATATCAGTAAAAATAATTCTTCTCACACCCATGCTTTTCATTTCCATGGCAAGATCAATGGTATTTTTCTGTGCTGTGACTCCCCAACCTTCAATGGCAACTTTTCCGTCCCTGGCGTCTATGCCGACGGCAATAGCGTCACCGAATTTCCGGCAGGCTTCAGCCACCATCTCAGGATTGGTAATGGCCACTGTTCCAAATATTACCCTGGCCGCGCCAAGCCCCAGTATTTCCCCGGCCACCGCCAGGTCCCTGATGCCTCCACCCACCTGAACCGGTATATCCACTGAGGATATAATCTCTTTTATAACACTAATGTTCTTTGGCGAGCCGGAAAAAGCCCCGTCCAGATCCACCACATGCAACCACGTGGCGCCCTGGTCCTGCCAAAGTCGGGCCATCGCCGCCGGGTCGTCGGAATAAACGGTCTCATGTTCGGGATTGCCTTCCACCAGCCTGACACACCGTTCTTCCCGCAAATCAATCGCCGGATAAATCAGCATTTTTCAACCACTCCCCCGAAATTTTGCAGTATACGCAGGCCCATGGCGCTGCTTTTCTCGGGGTGAAACTGTATAGCATGAATATTATCTTTTGCTACAGCTGACGTGAATTCCATACCGTATTCCGTCACCCCGGCCACGATATCCTTATCCTCCGGATCCACATAATAAGAGTGAACAAAATAAAAGGATGAACCCTCCGGAATTCCTTCAAAAATCTGGCAGCCATCACTTGAGGCGCATTGATTTTTATATTTAAGCTGGTTCCAACCCATGTGAGGCACCTTTAATCCCGGGGGAATTCTGCGCACGGTACCCTTGAATATCCCCAATCCTTTGGAGTGCCCCCATTCCTCGCTGGTCTCAAAGAGCAATTGCATACCCAGGCAGATTCCCAGAAAAGGGCGTCCGGACAGAATTGCATTTGTTACTGCTTTGTCCATACCGGTCCTGGCCAGGTTTGCCATGGCGTCGGCAAAAGCTCCCACCCCCGGCAGCACCACACCCCGGGCATTTTCTACCACCCCGGGGTCCTGGACAATCTCGGCTTTAACCCCCACTTTCTCAAAACCCTTTTGAACGCTGCGCAGGTTTCCCATACCGTAATCAATAATTGCAATCAATAAAATCCCCGCCAGTCTGACGTTAAAAACGTCATTTTTTAACTCAGCATTCCCTTGGTGGAGGGTACTCCCTCACGCCCGCTAAAGGACACTGCGGAGGCCAGTGCCCTGCCCAATCCTTTAAATATGGCCTCAATAATGTGGTGGCAGTTGGCGCCGGCTAAAATCCTGACATGCAAGGTTATTCCGGCTTTCACGGCAAATGCTCTTAAAAATTCTTCCACCATCTCGGTGTCGAAGTCGCCCACCCGGGATGAGGAAAAGTGTGCCTCCAGCACTGATAATCCCCTTCCGCTGAGATCCAGCGCCACCAGTGCCAGTGCTTCGTCCATGGGTAGAATTATATGCCCGTAGCGGGTAATACCGGATTTATCCCCCACCGCTTGGGAAAAAGCCTCACCCAGGCAAATGCCCACATCTTCCACAGTGTGATGGCAGTCCACGTGCAGATCCCCCGACGCCGCAAGATTGAGGTCGAAGCCGCCATGTTTTGCCATGAGGGACAACATGTGGTCAAAGAAACCTATGCCGGTTTTAATATTGTATTTACCATGGCCGTCCAAACAGAGTTCCAGGGAAATATCAGTCTCCGACGTTTTCCTGGATACGGAGGACTTGCGGACAGTTTGCATCACAGCCCAGCCTTTCTCTAATTATCGCCCAAAAAATAATACATCAACTGTCTAAATTATTTTCCTAGGAGGCCGTTCCTAAAACTTTTGCCTGACACTTTAAGTCTCGCCTTTCGCGCCATGCTTGTTTCTGAACGGCCTCCTTGTAATGACAAATTTACCTTTCAGACAATATATTTTTTAGTTTCTCCAGGAACTTGTTGTTCTCCTCCTGGGTCCCAACTGTAACCCTCAGACAATTTTCCAGGGCGGGGCCTGAAGCGTTTCTTATAAGCACTCCCCTTCGGAGCAGTTCGTCAAAAACGACACCGGCTTTCAAAGGGGTCCGGAACAAAATGAAATTAGCGTCGGCGGGATAGACCTGTACTTCCGGCAGGACGCGCATTTCATTGATCAGCATATCCCTATTGCCGATAATACTCTTCACCTGCTCCGTCAAAATATCCCTGTGCTTCAACACCGCACACGCCGCCAACTGGGAGAAGGAATTCAGATTATAGGGCTGTTTGATACGAAGAATTTCTTTAACCACATAGGCTTGGGCAAGCAGGTATCCCACCCGGAGACCCGCCAACCCGAAGGCTTTGGAAAAAGTTTTTAAAATAACCAGGTTGGGATAATCAGAAAGCAGAGGGACACAGGATTCCCCGCCGAATTCTATGTAGGCTTCGTCCACCACAACCAGCGCAGTGGTCTCCTCCAGGAGTTCCCTGATCATCTCCGGTGGCACTGCGTTCCCGGTGGGATTGTTGGGAGAGCAGACAAATATCATGCTGGCATTTCCATTAGCGGCGGCCTCCGTCAAAGCCGGCAGATCTGGTATAAAACCGGCCTTTCTGGGAATTTCCCTCCAGCGGGCTCCGGCTACCTGAGCGTGAATCCGATACATGGAAAACGTGGGGGAAGCTATTAAAACCTCCCTGCCGGTACCGAATGCCAGCATTAAATTTAATATAATCTCGTCGGAGCCGTTACCCACCAGTATGCTATCAGCCGGCACCCCGGTATAAAGGGAAAGGCCCTCCCGCAGATCCACGGCCATTGGGTCCGGATACCTGGTAAAAAGCTCCATAGATATTTTTTCGCATATGAATTCCTTCACTTCCCGGGGAAAATCAAATGGGTTTTCGTTGGCATCCAGTTTAACCACCCCAGGGATCACATGGGGATCGTAAGGCACCAGGTTTTTCAAATCCTCACGGACCAATCTTTCCAGCACAAAACTGTCTTTCATCTTTAACACTCCCGCAAAAGTTAAGGGCCAGGCCCTTAACCTATTAACTTATTTAAACGCGCCCCCGGCGGTAGGCGGGTCTATTCTCACTTTAACCGCCCTGGCATGGGCGTCCAGTCCCTCAACCCCGGCCAGTTTTATTATATTTGCCGCCACCCTTTCCAGTGCAGGTCTGGTGTAGGATATTACGCTGGTCCTTTTAATAAATGCGTCAACCCCCAGGGGAGAATAAAATCGGGCTGTTCCCCCGGTGGGCAGCACGTGGTTCGGCCCGGCCAGGTAATCCCCCACCGGCTCCGGCGAATACTGCCCCAGAAAAACCGCCCCGGCAGCCCTAACCCTGCCCAGCCAGCTAAAGGGGTCGGACAGCATTAGCTCAAGGTGTTCCGGCGCGTATTCGTTGGCAAGATCAATGGCCTCCTCTATATTACCTGTTATGATTATAGCGCCGTAATCCCTTACGGACCGGGCGGCGGTCTCCCTTCTGTCCAGTTCCGCCAGTTGACGCTCCAGTTCATCCCTCACCGCCCGGGCTAAATCCTGGTCGGGGGTAATCAAAACTCCCGCCGCCATTTCATCATGCTCCGCCTGGGAGAGCAGATCCGCAGCTATAAACCGTGGATTTGCGCCGGAGTCCGCCACCACAAGAACTTCACTGGGACCGGCCAGCATGTCGATATCCACCCTGCCATACACCTGCTGTTTGGCCAGGGTAACATACAGATTGCCGGGGCCGGTAATTTTAACCACCGGCTTGATGGACTCCGTCCCGTAAGCCAGGGCTGCTATGGCCTGGGCCCCGCCCACGCGGTAAATCTCATCAACGCCTGCCTCTGCGGCAGCCACCAGTGTATGAGGATTAATTTTTCCATCCCGGCCAGGGGGAGTTACCATGACAATTTCGGGAATCCCCGCAACTTTTGCCGGAATTGCGTTCATCAAAACCGACGAGGGATAACTGGCCTTCCCCCCGGGAACATATATCCCCACCCTTGCCAGGGGCGCCACCATCTGACCCAGAATAGTTCCGTCGCCATCAGTATCAAACCATGAATTCACCGCCTGCCGGCGGTGGTATTTTTCAATATTGGACAGCGCCAGGCGGAGCGAATCTAAAAATTCCCCGTCAACCAGTCTGTAAGCTTGCTCTATCTCTTGCGGGCCGACTTTGATATCTGCCGGTTTTATTTCCACCCGGTCAAATTCCGCGGCGTAACGGCAAAGCGCCTGGTCGCCATCCCTTCTCACCATTTTGATTATTTCAGCTACACCGGCAAAGGCCTCCTCCCTGCCGGCAGGGTTGCGTTCCATAAGTCCCTTTAGAGCAGGGTCCCCTTTTTGAAAAATCCGAATCAATTTATGAGTCCTCCCGATATCCTTTAATTAGTTAAAGTGCTGCAATAATAATATGATAAAGATATATGGGTGCAAAGTCAATGAAAATATTAAAAAAATAATTAACACCCCTTGAGTCCGTTATTACCCCGGGAATGTTAATTATTCCTTTTCTGCCAGACGCTTTAATACAATTTTGTATCCGTCCGCCCCGTAGTTCAAACAACGCTTCACCCGGCTAATGGTAGCCGTGCTGGCCCCGGTGCGGCCGGCAATTTCCCCGTAGGTGCGGTTTTCCTGAAGCATTTTTGCCACTTCCAAGCGCTGGGCCATGGATTTAATCTCTGCCACGGTGCATAAATCCTCAAAAAACTGGTAGCATTCGTCGATCGTCTCCAGAGTCAACATGGCTTCAAACAAATTATCCAGAGATTCGCCCTTCAACTTACCCGTATAGGCCATCGGAATCCCCCTGGTTTTTTTGTATTATTTCCCGGATTAAATCAATGTTAAAAATATTTTCTGAATGATTTGTTCGACGTATAATAACATTTCCCTGCAACAATAAATCATGTTACCACATTAATGCGTTAAAACATAATAACGGGGCCGTTGAATCAGCCCCGCCGCAAAAACTCCATATGGAAGATTATATTTGAGGTTCACTTCAACGCCTTGCGGCCGATGTCGGTGCGGTAGTGCATGCCGTTGAAGCTTATGTTTTTCACACCGGTGTAGGCCTTTTCTATGGCCCCGGGTATGTCGTCCCCCAGGGCTGTGACCCCCAGCACCCTGCCGCCGGCGGTGACCACCCGGCCGTCTTGCAAAGTAGTACCGGCATGGAAAACCATCAATCCGGGCATCTCTATATCCAGTCCGGATATAACATCCCCTTTGGCATAGCTGCCGGGATACCCCCCGGAAGCCAGCACCACGCACACCGACGCACCCCTTTTCCAATTAATGTCGATGCTTCCCAGGCGCCTTTCGATAATGGTCTCCATGATATCCACCAGGTCGGTTTCCAGCAGCATCAGCACGGGCTGAGCTTCGGGATCTCCGAACCTGGCGTTGAACTCCAGCACTTTGGGACCCTCGGGTGTAACCATCAGCCCGGCGTACAGCACCCCCCGGTAAGGCCTTCCTTCCGAAGCCATGGCCCTTACCATGGGAACCAAAATTTTTTCCATGGCAAAACTTAATATTTCAGGCGTACCAACGGGCGCCGGGGCGTATGCCCCCATGCCTCCGGTGTTGGGACCCTTATCACCGTCATAAACCTGTTTGTGGTCCTGGGCAGGAAGCATGGGCACCACCGCTTCACCGTCGGTGAAGGCCAGTATGCTCACCTCTTCGCCAATCAGGCACTCTTCTATAACAACCCTGTCTCCGGCGGCTCCGAAGGCTCTTTGGGACATAATCAGTCGTACAGCCTCCAGGGCCTCATCCCGGGTGGAAGCCACTATAACACCCTTGCCTGCCGCCAGGCCGTCCGCCTTCACCACACAGGGAGCACCGTGTTTATTAATATATTCCTCGGCCAGGGACAAGTTGTCAAAGGAGGCATAACGTGCGGTGGGAATATTATATTTGGCCATTATGTCCTTGGCCAGCACCTTGCTGCCCTCAATTGCCGCCGCCTGGGCAGTGGGGCCGAAAACCCTCAGTCCGGCCTTTTCAAATGCATCCACCGCGCCACTGGTTAAAGGAGCCTCGGGACCCACCACCGTAAAATCTATCTTTTCCCTGAGGGCAAATGCCAGCAGGCCGTCCACATCATCCGCGGCAATATCAACGCACCGGGCCAGCCTGGCAATGCCTGCATTACCCGGGGCACAGAAAATTTCGGTTACCCGCGGGCTCTGACTTATCTTCCATACCAGGGCGTGCTCCCGTCCGCCGCCGCCCACAACCAGTACTTTCACCCTCAGCACCACCTTTTCAAATAAATCAGTGTTTAAAATGCCTCATACCTGTCATAACCATGGCAATACCGTATTCGTCGCAGGCCTTAATGGACTCTTCATCCCGCACAGAACCGCCGGGTTGGATAATGGCGGTAATGCCGGCTTTGGCCGCCTCAATGATAGTGTCGCTGAAGGGGAAGAAGGCGTCTGAGCCGAGTACCGCGCCTCTGGCCTTTTCCCCTGCCTGCTCAAAGGCGATCCGGGCCGAGCCCACCCTGTTCATCTGTCCGGCGCCGACACCGATGAGCTGACGCCTCTTGGTCACAACAATGGCGTTTGATTTGACGTGTTTGACCACGGTCATGGCAAAAATCAGCTCGTCCATTTCTTCCTTAGTGGGCTGTTTCTTCGTCACCACCTTGAGGTCGGGCAGTCGGAGCACTTCCCTGTCGGCTTCCTGCACCAGCAGTCCCCCGTTGACTTTCCTAACCTCCAGAATGTCAACGGG
>CBEULQ010000003.1:0-20131 GCA_965543975.1 uncultured Desulfocucumis sp.
CCGGCAGTGATACTGGGAAGGTTTCTGGTGGTGGCAGCTGCCGGTGCAGCACATACCGCCCTTTTCCGAAATCCGTCTGAGGATTTCCATGCTTTCTTTTTCAGTGTTCCTTTTTAACGCGCCTGTTTTCTCAGACATTGTTATCCTCCGGGAAGGTTAATCGGCTTTGTTTTTTAACGGTTATTGTTGCAAAAAGGTTGCCTGTGTAAATACTTTGTTAACGGCGGCAATTTTAAGTATAATGTTTTCAACATCTCATGCACAAATTGACAGGGAGCCTCCTAAATGAAGATTCTATTTTTGGATTGTTTCGCAGGTTTAAGTGAAGACATGTTATTGGCGGCGCTTTTAGACGCCGGGGCTGATTCCGGTTATGTAGTCGGGAGCCTGAATTCCCTTATGCCGGGGAAAATAAGTATCGAAACTGAAAATAAGCATAGCCGGGGTCTGCGGGGAACTTTGCTGAATTTTATCAACAAAGAAGAAATTTATTTCAGCGGTTTACCGGAACCGGAGCGCATAGTTTTAAACAGCCGTCTTCCTGATATGATTAAAAACGTTGTTCTCAAAATACTGAAAAATATGAAAGAGGCTGAAAACAGGGTTTACGGGTTACCCCCGGAGGAACAGTGTTTTATTGAATCCTTTTCAGCGGAATCACTGGTATTACTGACGGGAATTGCCCTGGCACTGAACAGCATGCAGGTGTCAGAGGTTTATTGTTCGCCCCTGCCCCTGGGAAGGGGTATTATTAAAACAGGAAAAGGCCTGCTGCCGGTTCCCACCCCTCTGACCACGGAGCTGCTGCTGAACGTTCCCGTTAAACTTATTAATTGTGAGGGGGAACTGGTGACTCCCGCCGGCGCGGCTGTTGTGGTTTCAATGGTCCGGGAATTCGGGACCGTCCCGGAAATAAAAGTGAAATCCGCCGGTTATGGAATCGGGAGGGGCAAGACTGAAGTGCCGGGAACACTGAGGGTATTGATTGGCGAGGACGACCGCTCTTACGCATTCTCTGAATCGGTGACAGTAATTGAAACCAATATTGACGACATGAATCCACAGTTTTATGAACATATTTTCCGTCTGCTTTTGAACGCGGGGGTGCTGGATGTTTTCATAACGCCGGTGCACATGAAGAAAAACAGGCCCGGCAGCATACTCACCGTTTTGTGCCGGGATGATCAGTTGAAAACCGCGGCGGATATCATATTAAGGGAAACCACTACCCTGGGAATCCGGGTCAGGGAAGAAAAAAGAATAATATTGCACAGAAGCTTTGTTACTGTTGAAACCGTTTACGGTACCGTGAATATAAAAGTTGCCCATGGCGGAGATCCCGCTGTTCCGCTTCACTGGACACCGGAATATGAGGATTGTAAGCTACTGGCGGAGAGGTCCGGGGTGCCTTTGCAAAAGATATATGCGGAAGTATATAAAGCAACGTCAAAGGATCCAAGGCTGGGGAGTGTTTAAGGGCTGTCCTTTAGCCGGTGGGATTACAATCCATTGGCTTAAGTCTGTATATTTATATATAATAGTGATATACCGCAGTATATATGGAGGAATGATAACAACGTGAATATAAGCAAATTTGTGGCGCCGGAGATACTATGGGGGCTGGGTTCCATGAATCAGGTGGGGGAGAGCGCGGTGCGCTTGGGCATAACCAAAGTTTTCGTGGTCACCGACGAGGGAGTGCTGAACAGCGGATGGGTGGAAAAAGCTCTTTCTTTTTTAAGAATGGCTAAACTTGAGTACAAGGTTTGGCACAACCTGACCACCAACCCTAAATGCATAGAAGTTGCCAGGGCCGCCCAGGAATACATGACCTCAGGCTGCGACGGCCTCCTGGCGGTGGGGGGCGGCAGTTCCATAGACGTGGCCAAAGCCATAGCCATACTGGCCACCAACGGCGGCAAAATCGCTGATTATGAAGGAGTCAACAAGGTGACCAAACCCTTACCGCCTATGGTCATAGTTCCTACCACTGCGGGTTCAGGCTCGGAGGTTTCTCAGTTCACCATCATCGTAAACAAAAAAAGAAAGGCAAAAATGGTGATTGTTTCAAAATCCCTGGTGCCGGATATAGCTATTGTGGATCCTACTGTGCTGCAGACCAAAAACGGCCGTCTTACCGCCGGCACGGGTATGGATGCTCTGAGCCACGCCATAGAGGCCTATGTTTCCCTGGCCGCCACCGAGTTAACTGATGTACAGGCCCTGAACGCCATCAGGCTCATCGCCAACAACCTTAGGGAATCTGTGGCCTGCAGCACCAATCTGAAAGCCAAATCGGCCATGTCCATGGCTAGCCTGCAGGCCGGGCTTTCTTTTTCCAATGCGGTGCTGGGCGTAACCCACGCCATGACGCACCAGATAGACGCCCTGCTGGACCTTTTTCACGGGGAAACCAACGGTATTTTACTTCCCTACGTAATGGAATACAATAGCATAGCATGTGCTGATAAATACGCCCGGGTGGCCGAGGCTTTCGGGGTGAATATCGTGGGCTTAAGCAAATGGGAAGCCGCGGACCGGGCTATAACCGAAGTAAGGCGCCTGGTAAGGGACACAGGCATACCCGAGAGACTTTCCGACGTTGGCCTGACCGACGACATTATCCCCAGGTTAAGTGAAAACGCGTTGATGGACACCTGCCTTATCACCAATCCCAGGGACTGCAGTCAGGAAGATATTGTAGGTATTTACCGGCGTGCTATGTAGTCAATATGTGGGATAGGTAATTCGGGTTTTTAGGGGGGATATTTATTTTTTACAACAAGCAAAAACTTATAGAAAACCTAACCGGGGTGGATTCATCCAAACTGAATTATTACCTGGAGTTGAAAAAGCAGAACAAACAGATGGAGATGCAGAACAACAGTCTGCAAATTCTCCATCAGCTGGCCAAGGACATAAACATAGACATGTCCCTGGACGACATAATTAAAAGGGTGTATCAAAAACTGCCGCTGGTCATCAATTGTGATTTTATGGCACTGGCTCTATTCAGGGACAATAACCTCAAAATAACAGCCACAGTGCCCCAGGCCAAATGCATAAACACTAATATTCCCCGCAACTCGCTTTTCTGGCGTACCATCGAAACCCGGGAGAGCGGGTACTACCATCTTCCCGAGTACGAAAAGCTCTTTGAGTGCAGCATGGTCAGGGACCTGCAGTTAATTGCCGTGGCTTTAATCCCTCTGACGCTGAAGGGCAAGGCCATAGGCGTACTGATGCTGGGCAGCAAGTCCAGGGATGTTTATGATGAAACCCAGTCCTGCTTCATCCAGCAACTGGCAGCCCAACTGGCCATATACATTGAAAACGCACAGCTTTATGAAGAGGTTCTGCGCAGCAAGAACGAGTGGGAAAAGACCTTTTGGTCGGTAACTGATCCCATTTTTATGTTTGACCTTGAGTACAACATTATCCGCTCCAACGAGAGAATGTGTTCACTGAACGATAACGCCGGTGAGGGAAGTTGGCGGAACAAAAAATGCTATGAGCTGTTGTGGAACCGCCAGACAAAGTGCGATGTCTGCTTCATGGACGAGGCGGTTGAAACCCGGAACCCGGTATTCAGGAAATTACAGCTATCCACCGGCCAGGTTTTTGACGTCTCCTACTACCCCGTGTACAATACCAAATCCAATGTATACGCCTTAATACACCATATTAAAGATATTACCGAAAAAGCCAGGATGGAGGAACAGCTTTCACAGTCCGGAAAACTGGCTGCCATAGGGGAAATGGCCGCCGGGGTTGCCCATGAGCTTAACAGCCCCATGACTGTAATTATCGGCAATGCCCAAATGTTGCTGCGGGACATGAAAGAGGACGACCCTTCTTACGATTTGTTAAAGGATATCGTAAACTGCGGGCTGAGGTGTAAAAAAATAATTCAGAACCTTCTAATCTTTTCCCGTCAGGAAGAGAGGCCCATGGGTCCCACTGACCTCAACGAGGTGGTGGAAAGGGTTTTAAGTCTTATACATTACCAGATAAATAGGAACAGCGTGGATATCAAAATTAACCTGACCCCTGATCTGCCAAAGGTAAAAGCTAATGGTCACCAACTGGACCAGGTGCTGTTGAACCTGCTGTTAAACGCCAGGGACGCTCTGGACAAAAAGGAAGGTGAAAAAGTAATAGAAATCAGCACCGGGGTGGTAACGGAAAGCGAATCTGGCCGGAGTCTTGTGCTGGTGGTAAAAGATAACGGTGAGGGGATCAAGCCTGACAGAGCGGCCAAAATATTCAATCCCTTTTATACCAGCAAGGAGGCCACCAAGGGTACCGGTCTGGGTTTAAGCGTCAGTCTGGGTATTGCCCAGGCCCACGGCGGGACTATAAAGGTGGAGAGTACCCCCGGAGAAGGCAGTTTATTTTCGCTGATTTTGCCTCTCAACGACAACGAAATAGCGGCTGATGAATAACTTAACAAATTTTCAGAACTTTAGCGATTATTTGAAAAGCTGCTCCATAATACTTTCCCACGGCTTTTGGGAAGTGTAAAGTGAGAGGTTAGAAGTGAGTATATTGAGTGAAATCCCCGGTATTCCCACTTCTGACTTAACATTTCTCACCTCTCATTTTAGGACGGGCTTTGGGATAATTTGGAGCCTTAGGTGGAGGCTCCCACACAAACCCTATCAAGTATGTTTGCATCATCTCTTAGGAGGGGTATTTTGAGCGACCAGAGTAATGTATTGGTTATTGATGACGAAGTGGAGGTCGGGACGTTTTTCCGCCGCCTGCTGGAGCGTAAGGGCTACCGGGTAAAGGTCACCGCCAGCGGTGCGGAGGCCGTCAGGGCGCTGGACGAGCAGTATTACCAGGTGGCCATGGTGGATTTGAAACTGCCGGACGCCAACGGTCTGAATCTGTTACAAGAAATTAAGAGTCGTCAGCCTAACTGTGAAGTTATTATCATGACCGGCTACAGCACAACCAAAACCGCCGTAAAAGCCATCCAACTAGGGGCTTTTGACTATATAGACAAACCCTTTGAAGATATTGGTGAAGTCGAGGATTTAATAGATAAAGCCTGCGACTACGGGAAAAGTCTTCAGTACGGCACCGGGACACAGCCGGAATGGTACGGCATTGCTGATAAAGTGGGCTTTCTGGTGGGCACCACAGCAAAAATGTTCAAAATGGTATCCGTAGCGGATAAGATAGCCAAAAAAAATATTAACGTTCTGATACAAGGAGAAACCGGCACTGGTAAAGAGGTGCTGGCCAGATTCATACATGCGGCCAGCAACCGTTCCGATATGCTGTTTATTCCGGTCAACTGCGGTGCTTTTCCGGAAAATCTGCTGGAGAGCGAATTGTTCGGACATGAGAAAGGAGCCTTTACCGGGGCTTCCAGCCAGCGCAAGGGGATATTCGAGCTTGCAGACCGGGGCACACTGTTTCTGGATGAAATAGGTGAGGCAAGTTTATCCATACAGGTAAAACTTCTACGTGTATTGGAAACAGGCGAATTTTTACGGGTCGGCGGGGAAAAGACCATACACACCGATGTAAGAATTATTGCGGCCACCAATATCGACCTGGAGCAGGCGGTTAAAGAAAAACTTTTCAGGGAGGATCTGTTTTACCGGCTGGATGTGGTCCGCTTCGAACTACCCTCATTAAGGGAACGGCGTGAAGATATTCCTCTGCTGGTAAAGCATTTTTTAAAACGCAATTCCGAATTTGTGGACAGGGAGCTGCCTCAGGTTTCCGGGGAAACCTTGCGTCTTCTCATGGAATACTCCTGGCCGGGAAATATTAGGGAGCTTGCAAATACCATCGACCAGGCGGTGGCTCTGAGTGAAGGCCCGGTTATTCTGCCAAACCATTTATCCGATAAAATTTTAAATTCCCTGTTTCCACAAAAGAACTGGCAGGCGCCGGACATGAACACAGCCGAAAATGTACCTCCTGCTTCCATTAACGGGCAGTTGCAGAATCTTTTGAACGACAAAGCAGGGCTTAGCAGTATGAGTGCAGAGGATCTGCTGATAGCCCACAGGCTTGTTCAGGCCATTGATGCAACCATTGGCGAAGCCATTGACACCAGAAAACTTCCGCGCCCGGAACCTCCTGCCCTCCAGGAGGTGGAGGCCAGAGCCATTAGAGACGCGCTTTCATATCACCGGGGTAACGTAACTTCCGCTTCCAAGTCGCTGGGTATAGGAAGAAACACCCTGTATAGAAAAATGAAGGAATATAATATAGAATTGAATGAGATGTATGATTAAGCTTTTGCCGGCAGTATCCTTTTGGTACTGCATGTTCCGTTTGAGGACAGAACAAGTATTATAATTATATGCGTCGTCGGATAATATTTAATTGTTTTATGAATATAAAGGATAATACACCAGGACCGGCAGGAAATATAAATAATATAACTTTATTCTATGGCATGTTCATTGCAATTCATGTACCACAAATGCAAAAGTATTTTTATTACAAAAGGTTTTTTCCGGAGGTGTGGCGATGAAGCTGGAAGTCAGGGTATTTAGCGGTCTTGAGAAATTTGTTTCAGGGATAACTTTTGGGCAGGCTTTTGAGGTGGAGGTGCCCGGGGGCGCCAGTGGCAGGGACCTTTTAAAGATACTGGGCATACCTGAAGATCAGGTGTTCAGTATGCTGGCCAATGGAAGACATTTCTCCTTTGACGATAAGTTCAGCCCGGGCGACCGGGTGGCGCTGTTCCCGCCGGTGGGAGGGGGATAATAAGGTCAGGGGACACACCTCTATGAAAGTCTGACTTTGGGGTGAGGAATGTCCCCAACGTATGTCAGGGGACACACCTCTATGGAAGTCTGACTTTGGGGTGAGGAATGTCCCCAACGTATGTCAGGGGACACACCTTCTTGGGTTCGTTTAACTCTTTGCTTCTTAATAATCCAAGTTAGGTTGGTTAAATTCATTTCTCTTGTCAATTCTAGGGAAGGAATGTCCCCAACTGAGCTTGAACGGACAAACTGGAGTTGATTGCATGGCAGGCAATGATCCGATGCCGAAATTTAATCTGGGTTTTAAAGTATGGTTGGAAAAGGACGGTTTGTCCTTCGGGGACGGTCTTTTTTATCTTCTGTCGGGTGTGGCCAGGCTGGGATCTATTGCCCGGGCGGCAGCTGATTTAAATATGTCCTACAGAGCTGCCTGGGGAAAGATTAAAGAGGCAGAGCGACGATGGAATATTACTCTCATACTGACTCATATTGGCGGCGAAACCGGAGGGGGTGCCGTATTGACCCCTGAGGGCGAGGAACTATTGGCAAGGTATTACCTGTTTCGGAAGAAGGCTGAAGACATGGCCAGGGAATTGTTTACAGATGTGTTTGATTAATGTTTTTTTGTGAAAGGGTTTAGTTGCTATGGAATTGATTTGGGAAGGTTTGCTCAAGGCTGTAGAACTATTATTGCATATTGACAGGGAAGTATTAGGCATTACTCTTTTAACCCTTAAGGTTTCTGGATTGGCTACTTTAATAAGCGTAGTTATAGGTGTTCCCCTGGGGGTTTTTCTGGCCATGGCGGTTTTTCCCGGGCGAAACGTGGCAGTAAGCTTGGTAAATTTTGGCATGGGTTTGCCTCCTGTGGTGGTGGGGCTATGGGTTTCAATTTTTTTGTGGAGATCAGGACCCCTGGGCTTTTTAAATATGATGTATACACCCGCAGCCATCATCCTGGCCCAGGCCATAATAGCCTCACCAATTGTAACCGGTTTTACCATAGCAGCCATTGGGCAGCTTAACCCCAAAATCAGGCTGCAAATACTGGCCTTGGGGGCATCTCGCCTGCAGCTTCTCTGGCTGCTCTTGAGGGAGGCTAAAATGGGGCTGCTGGCGGCGATTATTGCCGGCTTTGGCGGTGTTGTTTCGGAAGTGGGGGCTTCCATGATGGTGGGGGGAAATATTTATAATTACACCAGGGTTCTTACAACCGCCACGGTGATGGAAGTTTCCAAGGGAAATTTTGATCTGGCTATTGCCATAAGTGTTATATTAATGCTGTTGGCTTATTCGGTAACCTTTTCACTAACCATGCTGCAGCAAAGAGGTAGAAATTTATAATTTTGAGACTTTTTCTTGCCCCTTTTTTGCATGTAGTTAATCTAATCTTTTAACTATTTATTAATTTTTATTGTACGAGTCCTCCAGAAAAGGATAATAGGAGGTAAGAAACATTGAAGGATATTTACCAGAGGGAGATAAACTATCTCCGTATATCGGTCACTGATCGCTGCAATTTACGGTGCACTTACTGCATGCCCCGGGATGGGGTTAAACCTATCCCCCATGAAGATATACTTCGAAATGAGGAAATTGGTCAGATAGTAAGGGCCGGGGCATTGGTCGGTATAAATAAAATAAGGCTGACCGGAGGAGAGCCTCTGGTGCGGAAAGGACTGCAGGATTTAATAAGGTTAATTCACGAAACCGACGGAATTGACGATATCGCCCTGACCACCAACGGTATTCTGCTTCCCGGAATGGCTGCCGAATTGAAATCTGCCGGTGTCAACAGGCTTAATATCAGCCTGGATACGTTAAAACCCCGTCGTTACAAGGATATTACAAGGCTTGGCAAATTTGAGGATACTTGGAAGGGCATTGAAACAGCCCTGGAATTTGGGTTCCATCCAGTTAAATTAAACGTTGTGGCCATCAGGGGCTTTAATGACGATGAAATACTGGAACTTGCGGGGCTTAGTTTTAAGTATCCCCTTCATATCCGCTTTATCGAGGTAATGCCTATAGGCGTATCTGACGCATGGGCCTCGTACAGGCATATACCGGTATTTGAAATAAAGGAAATAATTGAACAGGGACTGGGAAAACTTCAAGAAGTGAGAAAGCTTCTGGGGAACGGTCCGGCAAAATATTATTACCAGCCTGAAATGCAGGGTTCCATAGGTTTTATCAGTCCGGTAAGCGATCATTTCTGCAGCCGCTGCAACAGGCTGCGGTTGACCGCCGAGGGTAAACTGAGGCCGTGCCTTTACAGCGGGAGTGAAATTGATCTAAGAACAACATTGAGAAACAGTGCCGGTGATATGGATTTGGCCAAACTTTTTGCCCAGGCCATAAACAATAAACCTGTCCGTCACAACATTGGCGAGGGCTGGCAAAAAAAGGACAGGGTCATGTCTCAAATAGGAGGATGATTTCAGTTTGAGCGATAACCCCGTATTAACTCACTTTGACAGCCGGGGCAGGGCCCGTATGGTTGATGTCAGCGAAAAGGACATTACTCTGAGGGAAGCAGCGGCCCGGGGAAAAATAGTCATGCAGCCTGATACCCTGAGCCTGATCGAAAGCGGCGGCATGGCCAAAGGGGATGTGCTGGGGGTTGCCAGGGTGGCGGGCATCATGGCGGCTAAGGAGACCGGCAGGCTTATTCCCATGGCCCATCCCATCAACCTTACCGGGGTGAATGTTAATTTCAGGCTAAAAAAGCCTGACACGGTAGAAATTGAGGCGGTGGTCCGTACCACCGGGAAAACCGGAGTGGAAATGGAAGCTCTAACCGCAGTGTCGGTTGCTGCGCTGACCGTATACGACATGTGCAAGGCTGTTGACAGGGCCATGACCATTGAAAACATCCGGCTGGTTAAAAAAAGCGGAGGCAAAAGCGGAGTATTCGCCAGGGAGGAAGAGGAAGAATGGGAAAAATAGTAGCTGTCTGCACAAGTCCCAGAAAAGGAATGCGTAAAAAAAACGTGGGAGAGGGAATGCTGATGACCGAGCACGGGTTGGAAGGAGACGCTCATACAGGCTCGTGGCACAGGCAGGTAAGCCTTCTGGCCCTGGAAAGCATTCATAAAATGCAGAAAATGGGTCTTGACGTAAATCCAGGAGATTTTGCCGAGAATATCACCACCGAGGGTATGGATTTGGTCAGCCTGCCCGTGGGCACTAAACTTCGGCTGGGCGGGCAGGCTTTGGGCGAGGTTACGCAGATAGGCAAAGAGTGCCACACCCGCTGCGCCATATATCACCAGGCCGGGGACTGCGTGATGCCCAAAGAGGGTATTTTTATAAGGATTCTCCAGGGAGGTCCGGTTAAGGTAGGGGACGTTATCGAGGTTGTGAAATGATTGGCTGAAGGATTGGTAATATGCTAACAGATAATCAGCTTAAAAGATATAAAAGAAATATTTTACTGCCGGGCGTGGGGCTGGAAGGTCAGGAGAAACTTCTAAAATCCCGGGTGCTGGTTGTCGGCACCGGGGGTTTGGGGTCCCCGGCGGCGTATTATCTGGCGGCGGCCGGTGTCGGTCATATTACCCTGGCGGACAGCGACAACGTGGACATATCAAATCTTCAAAGGCAGATACTGCACCGCACAGGAGATATCGGCAGGCCAAAGGTTGTATCAGGCTCTGAAAAAATTACAGCCCTTAATCCGGATATTGAGGTAAATATAATAAAAGAATTCATAACAGCGAAGAATGTTGATGAAGCGGTCCGGAACCATGACGTGATTATGGACTGCACGGATAACTTCCCTGTCCGCTACCTATTAAACGACGCCTGCGTCCACCTGGGCAAAACAATGGTTTTCGGGGGAGTTCTCTCCTTCAGCGGGCAGCTGATGACCATAATACCCGCCCAGGGACCGTGCTTAAGGTGCCTCTTCCGGGATGATCCTTCCCCCAATGCCCCCTCCTGCGCGGATGTGGGGGTTTTGGGTGCGGTTCCGGGGATTATCGGAGCCCTGCAGTGCGCCGAGGCGGTGAAATACCTGCTGGGTTTGGGCAAGCTGCTGGTGGGCAGGCTTCTTACCTATGATGCACTTTCGGCTACTTTTTTTGAAATATCACTGGAAAGGGACTCTTCATGTCCCACCTGTTCCGGGTTGAAATAATACCAGAGGGATATATATCGCGTATATATATATAAATGGTATGAGGGAGGCGTACGGTTATGGCTGGCGGCAACTGCGTTGAAGTCAGGGCGTTTTCATTTATTAAAGAAATTTTTGACCAGAGGGGTTGGCCTTTTCCCATGGAGGTGCCTCTGGAAAAGGAATGCACCGCAGCGGAACTGGCAGAGGGGCTGGAAATTCCCAGGGAAAAAATAGAGGCGGTTTTCGTCAACGGCGTAGTAAGAAAGTTGAACGAACCGGTTAAACCAGGTGACAGGGTGGCCTTCGTGCCGCCGGGCACCCCCGGTCCCTACAGGGTTATACTGGGTATTGTGGGTAAAAAGGAATAAAATTTTCTATAATTTCTTAATCAAAAAAAGCCGACGCCGTTTAATACGGCGGCGGCTTTTTTTAAAATAAACCCCATTTTTACCACTTTATACTAATAGAATAGCAATATTTCGACATAGAACAGCAATATTGCTAAAACATTTTTCAAAAAAAAGTGATAGTTTTAATAGCAAGGATTCCAAAAGTGGTGTCCTTTTTTTTATAGACTTAATCTTTTTTACGGGAGGTTAGATAATTGAGGAGGCGGATTTTTCTTTCTACAGCGCAGGTAATGACGATAGTACTTACTTTATTATGGTGGAGTCTACCACGATGTCCGGAGGCTGCTTCACTTTTGCCGTTTGGGGACAGGCCTGCCTTTGCCGGGACAACTGAGACAGAAAAGGATTTCGGCTTTAAAATGGTGCCCAACGGGGAATACGAAATCTATCTTTTAAAGGCAGGACAGTGGACTAAAGCGGGAAGCCTTTCCTTTGACAAATTCTTAAGGGAAAAAGAAATCGACCTGTCCGGGTTCCTGCCTGCCGGGGTTCCGGCAAAGCTACGCATTGTCCAGAAAGGAGGGGGCTCAGCCCACATCGACTCTGTTTTTTGGGGAGGCAAACCTCCGGTAAAGGTTAACGGAGAGCAAGGTTTCAATCTTAAAAAGCTTTCCCAAAAAGACATGGATATCATCAATGTTGGAGTAAGCGGTGTGGAGCTGGAATTCCCCGCTCTTGACAGGGACACCGCCCTTGCCGTCACTGCAAGGATTGAGAGTACCGTTATCAGCCAGATTCCCTTCCAGTTCCCCCTCGATAATACCTATCACAAGATAAATGAAAACTCATCATTTTATACCTACAAGTTAAACCCCGTAAAAGGAAGAATCACCGTGGACGGTAATATCGGCGAAGTTGCCGATATGGAACCGTTTATGAAGGAATACGTAACCCCCGGCTCCGGCCATCCGGCGGGGGACATTTATGCCTGGGTAATGAACGATGACCAAAACCTTTACGTTGCCTTTGATGTCATTCCGGACAATACAATGGATGACGATAAAGATTATGGAAAGGTGTATGTCAAATCAGTAGATGGGTTAAAAGAATATAAGGTTTCCGTTCCTGAAACCACTTGGGGAGAGGCAGCCTTTATTTATACTGACAGGGTGGGTTACCAGCACAAGATTTATGAATTTTTTATTCCGCTTGTGGACATTGGTATACAGGGCAACCAGTTGAATACTGAACTTTTAATAACCTTTTCTGTCTACGGTACTGTGGCCCCTCCTTCGGGTGATTTTAAACCTGCAATAAGTTATGACCCTGAAAACAACAGGTATTTTTCCGTGTATCAAAAACAATCTGATTATGACTCTTTTGCTTACGGGGATTTCGTAAATTCCACAGGCATTCCTTCCGGGAATGAGTTTAATCTCTCAAGCTTCGAAGAAGTAGATTCGCCTTCTGTGGCATACGGAGTTTACAATGGAACCGGCTCCAGGTACCTGGTTGTATGGGAAGACGGCTACAGTTACGGAATTAAAGGGCAACTCATAGACGCAAACGATGGCTCTTATATCGGGGGCGTTATAACCATGTCGGATAACGACGCCATTCCTACCAGTGTTCCTTCAGTGGTATACGATTCGGCAAATGAAAGATTCCTGGTGGTATGGGAAGATTACCGCTATACCGATCCCGATCCGAGAAGTCACAACATTTACGGCCAAATTGTAAATGCCGATGGTTCGTTGTTTGGGAACAATTTTGCCATTTGTAACAATGACTTTGAGCAATATACGCCATGTGTAGCCTACGACGCCAATAATCAAAGGTATTTGGTGGTATGGCGGGATTTACGCAATTTTATTAATGACATATACGGCCAGTTTGTAAATGCGGACGGAACCCTTGCTGATACCACAAGCAAAGATAATTTCGTCATATCCAACACCAATGCGAACAAGTACAATCCCGTGGTTGCCTTTGACGACCTAAACAGCAGGTTCCTGGTAGCCTGGGCCGACTACCGGGGCGGTGGGGCCGGAAGTGAAGATATATATGGCCAACTGGTGGACGCGGACACCTGCACCCTGTTCGGCACCGCGAGCACCGATAATTTTGTCATTTCCAGTGCTCCGGATGGCCAGGAAAACCCGGCGTTGGCCTACGACAGCACAGACAACCGTTTTCTGGTTGCCTGGACAGACAAACGCAACGGCGGGACCACATTCAAAGACATCTACGGACAACTGGTTGAGGAGGACGGAACACTTTATCCCGATGCCGGCGACAGCAGCACCAACTTTGTTATCAACAACGACGATTTAAACCAAACTTTACCTTCTCTAGCTTACAATACCCGGGACGATAGTTTCCTTGCGGCCTTCGAAGACCAAACCCTGTCTGATATTTCTTATGCTGTTGTGGAAGATCAGGCTGCGCCTCCCGCTCCTCCGCCGGTGAGTTTCCGGACGGCTGTTAATTATGAGGTGGGCGGCCAGCCGTACGCAATTACTGCCGGAGATTTTAATAACGACAGTAAAACCGATTTGGCGGTAACAAACGTAAATACCAGTAATTTTTCCATACTTCTTGGAACAGGAGACGGTACTTTCCAACAAAAAGTAGACTATGGACCGCTATATGCGCCCCTCTGGATAACTACGGGACTGTTTGACAACGACGGCATCCTTGATTTAGCCATAACAAGCGGTGAAGGGCTGGCCGTGTTTGCGGGAGACGGCAGCGGAGCTTTTCCCGGTAAGGTGGGCTATAGCACCGGTACCAGTCCCAATACAGTGATCGCAGCCGATTATAACGGTGATGGAAGGGCAGATCTGGCAGTATCGAATCAGCATTCGAACAGCGTCTCCATATATTTGCAGACAATTGGAGGGGCATTTGAACCAAAAACTGATTTTGGGGTTGGTCAGGGTCCTGCCCGGATGGCGGCAGGCGACTTCAATAACGATGGAAAGATTGACCTTGCAGTTGTTAACGGTACTGCCGCCACCGTATCTGTATTGATTGGCGACGGCAGCGGTTCATTTGCGAAAATGCCCGTTGATTATGCTGCCGGCAGCAGTCCTATCGGTATTGCCGCCGCTGACCTTGATGGCGACAATAAAACAGATTTAGCCATTGGCAATTTTGACACCAGCTTTGACTTTTCGGGAAATGTAACCGTTCTCAGGGGGAGCGGTGACGGAAGTTTTAATAAAATGACGGACTTGGAAGTTAGTGACGGCCCGGTGGGGATTATAAGTGGAGATTTTAATAGTGATGGTAATACAGACCTGGCAGTTACCAACAGGTATAGAAATAATGTTTCCATTCTCTGCGGAAATGGAAGCGGCGATTTTGCTCCCAAGCAAAACTTTAATACAGGCAACAGTCCCATGATCCTTACTGCCGGAGATTATAATGGTGATGGCAAAACCGATTTGGCGGTGGTTAACTATAACGACAGCAGTATTTCAATACTATTAAACGGGGTAGATGATCAATCAGCGCCCACCTGGCCGGTGGATAGCTTGCTCACTGTAACTAATATAAGCAAAACCAGCCTGACATTGAGTTGGGAAGCGGCTGCGGACAACGAGGGCGTGACGGGTTACAAAGTCTTTAAGGACGGAATCTTACTGGAAAGTGTAAACGGCAGTACCACGACGTACAATGTTACCGGACTATCCCCGTCCACTTCCTATACCTTCAAGGTGGAGGCCGGTGATGCGGCCGGCAACTGGACCACCACCGGTCCATCCGTGACTGTGACGACTGTACCATCGGTGCCGGATGCTGAAGCACCGACCTGGCCGGGCGGCAGTACATTCTCAGCGTCCAATGTGGGACAGACCAGTCTCACTCTAACCTGGTCGGCTGCAGAGGATAACGTGGACGTGACAGGTTACAGAATATACAGCGATGGCGGAACTGTTCTTCGGGCCACCGTCGGCAGCGTTTTAACCACTGACATTACAGGCTTGTCCCCGTCTACGTCATACACCTTTACCATCCAGGCCCGGGACGCGGAGGAGAACTGGAGCGGCGGCCCCACCACCGGCCCATCCGTGACTGTGACAACGGCTGTACCGTCGGTGCCGGATACTGAAGCACCTTTGTGGCCGGGCGGCAGTACGATTACGGCCTCGAATGTTGGTGAAACAGGCTTAACTTTGATCTGGTCAGACGCCACAGATAATGTGGGAGTGACCCAGTACAGGGTTTACCAAAACGGCAATCCTGTGGCAACCGTGGTAGGCACAAGTTGTAACGTGACCGGTTTAACGAAGAATACCAGTTATACATTTAAAGTCGAGGCATGTGACGCGTCGGGCAACTGGAGCGCCAGCGGTCCTTCCGTCACCGTAACAACGGCTTCCGGCGGAGGTGGCGGCGGGGGCAGTCTGCCGGTTCCACCGACGGTAATCCAGCCCCCGGTGGTTATTCCCCCTAAACCCGTGACCATTACAGGCACCGTTAATACTGTAAGCGAAACCACGGGACAGCTGATACCGCTGGCGGGGCTCAGGGTGCATGCGGTTCCGGCATCAGGCGGCAGCTCCGCCGGGAGCACCATTGTGAGATATGACGGAAGCTTCACCATATCAGGACTTAAGGCCGGAAGCTATAAGCTTCAGTTTATCCCGCCGGGGCAAAATTCAAAATACCCTGTTGTCTGGTACGACAACAAGAAGACCCCGCAGGAGGCTGATGTGATAACCCTTACAGAGGGAGACACGCTTACTGTAAACGCCACCCTCTATCCTCCCAAGCTGTATAAGCCAAGGGCGGTTAACTGGTATCCCTATGGGGATGGTATGAAATACAACGTGATAATCCCCTCCGGCGCGGTAAAGGATGCTCAGGGGAATGTTATGGCCGAACAGTACGAATTCCAATTCATCACCGGAAACCGGTAGGATAACGGCGGGTAAAGGGGGTTACAATTATGTTTTCAAACAAACAAGGCTATAAATTTTATAAAAAGGCATTAATATTTATACCCATTCTTTTGATTGCCATGGCTTTTACCGTTTTTGTGCCGCCCACGTCTTCCTATGCGGCGGTACCGGCTTTCAACGACCTGCCCTATGGCGACAAGTATTACCCGTTTGTTAGTTATCTGGTCGGCAAGGGACTGGTAAACGGCTACCCGGACGGCAGCTTCAAACCGTCGGGATATATAACCAGGGCGGAAATGGCGGCCCTGCTGGTTAAATCCGGCGGAATCGGCGGGCAGGGTTCGGATGCCCCTAAATTCAGCGACGTGGAACCCGGACACTGGGCCTGCGGGGTAATAAACCAGGCAGCACAGGCGGGGTTAATTACAGGCTACCCCGATGGAACATTCAAGCCCCAGAAACCGGTCAGCCGGGCGGAGGTTTCAGCCCTGCTCCTTCGTCTTACCAGGGAACCTTTGACAGAAGTGCCGCTGCCGGGAATAAATGACGTGGGCCCCGGCCACTGGGCCAGGAAACAGGTGGCGGCGGCCATAGACGCGGGACTGATGGCTCCGGTATCGAAAAACAGCTTTTCTCCGGATGCCCCTACCACCAGGGCCCAGGTGGCCAGGGGTCTGGCGGTGATGCTCAATATATCACCCGAGAGCAGGGATACTCCCCTGACCGGTACTTTGATACCCGTCAATGGTGAGATCAACTTAACTTATAAAGGACAGGAATTCAGAAGTGTTAAAGAGAATTCGGATTTCGGAGCCGGCGCCGTAATAGCAACCGGATCTGCAAGCCGGGCGGAAATAAAATTTCCGGACGGCACCGGCTTAAGGCTGGAAGAAAACACCGAACTGACCGTTGTGGAGGCCCGGGGGCGGTCTAACATAATGCGGGACGGCTCAACGGGTATAACCGTGGATACATTGGAGTTAAAACTCTCCAAAGGTAAGATTTTCGGAGCCCTGGCATCTACCTACGCCCGGGGGGAAATAAACTCCGTAAAGAAAACTGCGTTGTTTGGTAAAGGTTATCTCCTGGCTGACGCATCCGGTAGGTTGCCTTCAGATTTGCTGCTTGCCCTGGTGGAACAAAAAAACAACCTGCCATGGTGGCAGGTCTCCTCCCAGAAGCGGGCAAAGGTGAAGGTTGACATGCCCTGGGGTATTTGCGCTGTGCGGGGAACCTTCTGGATGAACCAGGTCGGCGCCGAACGTCATGTTACCAACGTGGTAAACGGGGCGGTGGACGTAATTGCAGCTGAAAGAACGGTGACTGTGCCCGCCGGGCAGACCACAAACATTACTTCACCGGGAGCGCCGCCGGCACCGGCTGCAAGGATGACCCCGGCGGAACAGGAAGAATGGCTGGAGGTGCAGGACTGGGTCACCGAGAGGGCCATAGAAATAGAAAACGCGGCGCCGGTAATTGTCCCGTCTTCCACGGAACAGGAGGTACTGATGGGATTGCCCTATTCAAATATGGTAGACATGCTGTACAGGGAATCGGTTTCCGGTGTGTCGCCTCCGGTGGTGACTGCCACCGACCCGGCTCCGGGCACAACGGCTTTACCCGCCGGCAGGGCCGTCTCGGTGACCTTCAGCGAAGATGTGCTGGAGGGTGACGCCTACAACAACATCCAGCTTCAGGACGTTGCCGGTAATAATGTGCAAGTTAATAAAAGTATCACCGGCAAAACCCTTAGGCTTCGCCCGGAAGCCAGCCTGGCCGGCGGAGTTCCGGTAAACGGCACAATTGTAACCAGTTTTGATATACCGGTGAAAGATGACCATAGTGTTTCTATAACGCTGACAGGCGGAGGCAAGGTCATAACACTGAACGGAAAAGTAATCGATAAACAGCTATCCGCTCCTTATAGCGACCTGGCCTACGGTACCGAGTACACCGTGAGCATTCCCGCCGGGAGCGTGCAGAGTCTTGAATACGGCACATTCAATGACGAAATTACCTGGAGATTTAAAACCGCTCAGCAGGAACGCCTACCGGGCATTAAATGAACTGAGAATATTTTAGTATGAAACATTTGAATTACCCCTTCATATACTGATAGGCAAGACATATTATTTCCTGCAGCAATATGTTTTTTGCTTCTTTTGCGGAGGGGGGATTAAAGTGTTGTCTCCCAGCCTGGAAGACTACCTTGAGGAAATATACAGATTGTCCCTGACCAATGACGTGGTTAGGGTAGGCGACGTCGCCCTGTGTCTGGATGTTGCTATGCCCTATGTGAGCGATGCCATACGTAGGCTCAGCCGTAAGAATTACCTTACCTACAAACGTAATAAGGAAGTGGTGCTGACGGAAAGGGGCTGCATCCTCGGCAAATTCCTGGTGGAAAGGAACAAGGTGCTCCAGGAGTTTTTAAAGATGCTCGACTCCGACTGCGATATTCCCGAAGAGACCGAGGTTATGGAGCACTACCTTACCCTGCCCGTCATCCGGGCTATAGAAAACCTGGTTAATTTCATGGCGGATAACCCGGACTGTCACCGTAGATTCAAAGAATATTGCCTTGCCAGAAAAGAAAAGGGCTGTGGTCTGGTAAACGGATATGCGGAGCAGCCTTAATCAGAAAGAGCAGTGCCCGGCTTTAATTCAGCCGGGCACTGCTGTTTTGGCATGTTTCTATTATAAATAACTCCATGGCTGCGGCAAAATCCTTTCGCCCGGTTTTCACTCCCTCATCTATTTCGTGAAGAGAATTCAACGCCCGGGTCAGGAGGTTGATATCAAATCCTTTGCATTGCTGGTGTAACTTTTTAACCACGAAGGGGTGAATACCGGTGGCTGCGGTCAGATCGCCAAAGGAGCAGCCCCGGGACAGAGCCTCTTTTACCTGTAAAAGCATCCTGAACTGTCTTGCCACCATAGACAAAATATATTGCGGAGGTTGGCGGGTCAGCAGCAAATTTTGTATTCCCGACACGGCCTTGACCGCGTTTTTTTCTCCCATGGCATCCACCACATTGAAAATATTTTCTTCCAGGGGAACTGCCGTCAGGAGTTTAACATCTTCCAGTTTTATTACAGCGGATTGGCCTGCGTGATCTATTAATTTATTTATCTCCGTATGCAGGGCTGTAAGATTCTGGCCGACCCTGGCCAGAAGGGTATCAGCGGCTGCGGGTTCTAAATTTTTGCCCACCAGGCGTGCCTGTTTGTCCAGCCATTTGCGAATATCGGCCGGTTTGAGGGGTGCAAATTCCACCACCTTGCCATGTTTTTCCACTGTTTTGAAAATTCTTTTCCTTTTATCCACCTGGTTCGGGGTGTTGAAAATGACACATGTTGAAGGCATGGGTGAGGCAATATA
This sequence comes from uncultured Desulfocucumis sp., assembly GCA_965543975.1. Taxonomy (GTDB): domain Bacteria; phylum Bacillota; class Desulfotomaculia; order Desulfotomaculales; family Desulfocucumaceae; genus Desulfocucumis. The sequence goes on from CBEULQ010000003.1 coordinate 19,506, forward strand.
ATTAATTAGTGTCTCTTCCTCCCCGGAGGTTTTCCCTCCGGATTTCTTCCCTTTTATGTCTGACCCTTCCTCTTCCTGCCCGGCTGCGCCCTCCCGGGTACGGAAAAATGTCGGGCGGTCAATTATTAATAGCCTTCTCCGGGAAAAAAAAGGCGCGGTTTCGGCCGCGGATATTATCTCTTTTAGCGCAGCCTTTTCACCGTCCAGCCTGGTAAGGTTGAATTCCTGGTTTTCAGCGTCCAGCAAGACCTCCCGTAATTTTTCAACCGCAAGCCTCCTGAGGTATTCTTCGGGGCCGTGAAAAAGATAAACCGGAGCAAAATCCCGGCGTTTTATACTGTCCAGAAAATCGGTGAAATATTTCATGTCTCTTTTAATTTCCTTTCCACCGAAGCCACCTTCCCGGCCATGGTCAGAGGGCTGTCCCTGCGGTCGTCGATGCGGATTGCAGTTACTACTCTTCCGGCTCCTGCCTGGAAGGGCTGCTCGTGCATTTCCCTTACCACTTTCAGTAAAACGTCCAGTTCTCCCTCAATTATGGTACCCATGGGTGTTAGCTGGTAAAATACATTTGCTTGTTGTAGCGTTTTAAGGCAGCCGGCCACATAGGCGCTTAAACTGGTGGA
>CBEULQ010000004.1:0-18973 GCA_965543975.1 uncultured Desulfocucumis sp.
TTATTAATAACGAATTTCGGGAGGATTTGTATTACCGCATAAACGTTGTCACCCTGACCATTCCGCCTCTGCGCGGCAGAATGGAGGACCTGGACATGCTGCTCAAATATTTTATTGAACATTTCAATAAACGTTTTGGGTGCAGGGTGACAGGAATAGAGCCGGAGGTAATGGTCATGCTGCGCAGCCACCGCTGGCCGGGAAACGTTCGTGAGTTGGAAAACGTGGTGGAGCGGGCCTTCAATATGCTGGACGGGGATACTATACAGAAGGAGCACCTGCCTCTGTACCTGCAACGGGCGCAGAAACACAAGGGTCTGGGACGCAGCGGACTGCATCACCTGGTGGAAGAAATAGAGCGGGAGGCCATAATAGACGCCCTTGAAGTATGCAGGGGCAATAAAAACCAGGCTGCACTGATCCTGGGCATATCCAGGGCGGGGCTGTACAAAAAAATCAGCCGTTATAAAATAAAGGGCTATTAACCTGTAAACATCGTATACATTATCTACAAAGTAGACAGGCGTCGATGCTGTTGATCCCTGGTGTGCCGTGGCAGGCGGGGAGAAAGCCTGTCTACGAGGTTTACGTTTTTTATTTGCGCCGGAATTTAATGAATAAACTACAATTTTCCCATAATTCAGTATGATTGTGCTTTGCCCCTGCCGGGGCTTTTTTATTTGGTATGACTTTTGCGTATTCTCTAACTAATCATAATAATCTCGCTGACAGACTGTAAATCCCCGTCCTCGAAGGTAGGGGATCAACAAGCCGTAAGGCTCACTTATATCAGCAAAGGGAGGAAACGAGTGATGTCCGTTGATTTATCCCGGGATGCGCACATAGCCTACCCGGGTAGAAAACTGATTATCTACCCGAAAAGCCAGCGCATGCTGGACGATTTGTATAAAGACAAACTGGTTCCGGCGGAAGAAGCGGTAAAAATCATTAAATCCGGCGACAATGTCGTGCTGCCGCTGGGTTGCGGGGAGCCTCCGGCACTGGTGGAGGCTATGGCCGGACGCCGGAATGAACTGGAGGGAGTAAGGGTGCACCAGATGCTGCCACTGGGAAAACCATCTTATCTTGATCCCTCCATGGCAAAAAGCTTCAGGCATGTATCCTGGTTTACCAGCGCGGCCAACCGGCAGGGGGTAAATGAAGGCTGGGCGGATTTCATGCCGGGCCATTTTCACCAATATCCCGGGATGTTCCGGGATTATGTCCGGGTGGATGTTTTCATGGGAACGGTTTCGCCCATGGACGAGAGAGGCTATTTCAGTTTCGGACTATCCGTGGACTATACTTCTACGGCTGCCGCCGGTGCAAGAATTGTGCTGCTTGAGGTGAATCCCAACATGCCCAGAACCAGGGGAGACAGCCTTATTCATATTTCAGAGGTTGATTTTATTGTGGAAAACGAGGCTCCTGTACCGGAAATATCCATACCGCCACTTAGCGCAGAAGATAAAATTATCGGCTGTTATATTGCAGAAATGATTGAGGACGGCTCTACAATTCAGCTGGGCATCGGGGCCATGCCCAACGCTGTGGCCCAGGCCTTGCAAAATAAAAGCAATCTGGGCATTCACACGGAAATGATCACCGACGGGATGGTTGACCTGGTGGAGAGCGGCGTGGTAACGGGAAGGAAAAAAACGTTGCATCCCGGTAAAATCATCGGTAGTTTCGCCGCCGGCAGCAGGAGGCTTTACGATTTCCTGAATGAAAATCCCATGGTGGAGATGTACCCGGTTTCCTATGTCAACGATCCTTATGTTATCGGTCAAAACCACAAGATGGTATCCATAAACGCCTCACTGGAGGTTGACTTGCTGGGTCAGTGCGCATCTGAGACTATTGGTCCGAGGCAGTTCAGCGCAACCGGCGGCCAGTCGGATTTTGCCCGGGGTTGCCTGCGCTCTCCGGGCGGCAAAGGCTTTATTGCCCTGCATTCCACCGCCAAGAAGGGCACCGTCTCAAAAATTGTGCCGTTCTTACAGCAGGGGGCAGTGGTGAGTTGTTCAAAAAACGATGTAGACCACATTGTAACCGAATATGGGGTGGCAAAGTTGAGAGGGAAGACTGCCCGGGAAAGAGCCCTGGCCATGATTTCCATTGCCCATCCGGATTTCCGTGCCGAACTGCGGGAGGCAGCCCGTAAAATGCGGCTCATTTAATGTACACGCATACATCAAAGGAGGGTATTAGCGATATATTTTTATCGCTCTTTTTTTTGCTAAAGACCCTTTTTGCAAAGGTGATTTCAAATTGGAGGATTATTGATTATAATGTAGAAGTGGAAAAAGCAGGTGTTATATCGTAAACCCACATAATAAGGAGGATTTTTGGTTATTATATGGAAATATGAACCAAATTTCTCCGGTTAAACTATTTAAAAAAATGTTTACAATGCCATAATAGGGAGCAGAGTATATGAACATCAAGCCTTCCGGGTCGACTAACTTTATAAAAGACATAATTAATGAAGATTTAAAAATGGGCAAAAACAACAGCAGAGTTCACACCAGATTTCCCCCGGAGCCCAACGGCTACCTGCATATAGGGCATGCCAAATCCATTTGCCTTAATTTCGGCCTGGCCCTGGAGTACGGGGGGCTGTGCAATCTGCGTTTTGATGATACCAACCCCAGCAAAGAGGACGTCGAGTATGTGGATTCAATTCAGACGGATGTGAAGTGGCTGGGATTCGACTGGGACGACCGTTTATTTTACGCCTCGGATTATTTTGAGCAACTTTACCATTACGCCGTGCAGCTGATTAAAGCCGGCAAGGCTTATGTCTGCGATCTTAGCCCCGAACAAATAAGGGAATACCGCGGCACTTTGACTGTACCGGGGAAGGACAGCCCCTACCGCAGCCGCTCTGTGGAAGAGAACCTGGACCTTTTTCAAAGGATGAGGGCCGGGGATTTCCCCGACGGTTCCCGGGTGCTCAGGGCCAAAATCGACATGGCGTCCCCCAATCTGAATATGCGTGACCCCGTGCTTTACCGGATAATGCGGGCTACGCACCATCGTACCGGAGATAGTTGGTGCATATATCCCATGTATGACTATGCCCACCCGCTTTCCGATGCCATTGAAGGCGTCACGCACTCCATCTGTACCTGTGAGTTTGAGGACCACCGACCGCTTTACGACTGGACTCTGCGGGAGCTTAACATTGAAAATCCGCCGAAACAGATAGAGTTTGCCCGGCTTAATCTGAGCCGCACCGTTATGAGCAAGAGAAAGCTGCGGAAGTTGGTGGAGGAAGGTCATGTCAGCGGCTGGGACGACCCCCGTATGCCAACCATCTCGGGATTGCGCAGGCGGGGTTACACCCCGGAAGCTATTCGGGATTTCTGCGAACGCATAGGGGTGGCCAAGGCCAATAGCGTAGTAGATATAGCCATGCTGGAGCACTGCATCCGGGAGGATTTGAATTTCAAGGCCCGCCGGGCTATGGCCGTGCTGCGCCCGCTTAAGGTTATAATAGATAATTATCCCGAAGACCGGGTGGAGATGCTGGAAGCCGAGTATAATTCCGAAAATCCGGAACTGGGCTCCCGTCAAGTGCCCTTTTCCAGGGTACTGTATATTGAGCAGGACGACTTCAGGGAAAATCCTCCCAAAAAGTTTTTCCGGCTGGCTCCCGGCCAGGAGGTGCGGCTTAAGCACGCTTATATTATCAAATGTGAGCGGGTTGTAAAGGATGAGAAGACTGGTGAAATCGTTGAGGTGCATTGCACCTATGATCCGGCGACAAAAAGCGGCATGTCCACCGATGCGCGCAAGGTCAAGGGTACATTGCACTGGGTTTCTGCCGGACATGCCCTGCAGGCCGAGGTAAGACTATACGACCATCTTTTTTATAAAGAAAATCCTGACGAGGACGAAGATTTTAAAACCAGCCTCAATCCGGACTCTCTGGAGGTGCTGTCCTCCTGGGTGGAGCCGGGCTTGGCGCAAGCCGCAGCGGGCAGCCGCTATCAGTTCCTGAGGCAGGGTTACTTCAGCGTCGATCCGGATTCAACCGCCGCGAAGCCGGTGTTCAACAGGATTGTGTCTTTGAAGGACACCTGGGCTAAAATACAGAAGGCCGGGGAACAGGCGCCAAATAAATAGCATATGGACAATTCTATACCCTTCCGGATTCTTTCCGGAGGGGTTTTAAGTTTTTCCTTGATTGCATAAAACTGCTATAGTAATATATTCTGCATCTAACCCTGGCTCGGCTGAGAATGAGCAGTAAAATGTGCGGGGGTGAGTTAAATGCGCCGCTGGAACGGATGGGGGGACGACAGTGTCGATTACCCCATAAACCGGGATATGTTTTCATTTCTGAATAAACATGTGGGGGAAGGCAAGCCCGCCGGAGACGCCGGCCTGGAGGGAATACTGGCAAGCTTGCCTCCAAGCCGGTTGCCACGGCACCGTCTGGTAACCGATGATCCCATGGAGCGTCTGATGCACTCCCGGGGACAGAGTTTGCCCGACTGGATTGCCCTGCGCTCCGGTAATATCGGCCATTTTCCCGATGGAGTAGCCTTTCCGGAGAATAATGATGATGTTAAAGAGCTTATTGATTATGCTCAGCAAAATAGCATAGTGTTGATTCCCTACGGCGGCGGCACCAGCGTGGTGGGACACGTCAATGTCACCGAAGGGCGTCCCGCCTTGACGGTATCCATGAGGAAAATGAACAGGCTGCTGCACCTGGATGAAAAAAGCAGGCTGGCTGTTTTCCAGGCCGGTGTCAGCGGCCCGGAATTGGAGGAGCAGCTGCGGGGGAGGGGATACCTGCTTGGCCATTACCCCCAGTCTTTTGAATATTCCACCCTGGGAGGCTGGGTGGCCAGCCGCTCCAGCGGCCAACAGTCACTTGGGTACGGGCGTATTGAAAAACTGTTTGCCGGCGGGAGAATGGAAACCCCCCGGGGAACTTTGAATTTGCCGGTTTTTCCAGCCAGCGGCGCCGGGCCGGATCTCCGGGAATATGTGCTGGGATCCGAGGGAAGGTACGGCATTCTAACCGAAATAACCGTGCGGGTGCGGGAACTGCCGGAAGCAGAGATGTTTGGCGGAATCTTTTTCCCGGATTTCACGGCGGGTGTTGGCGCGGTGCGTGATTTAGCCGGCCGAAGGCTTCCCCTTACCATGTTGCGACTAAGCACCTCCACGGAGACCGCCACCAACCTGGCTATGACCGGCAAACAGGAACTTGTCCGGCTGCTGGAAAAATATCTGTCCCTGAGGGGTGCAGGTAAAGAAAAATGCCTGCTTATTTTCGGGGTGGCCGGTTCCGGCAAAGAGGTCGGGTTTTCCTCCAGGCGTGTCAGGAGCATTGCCGGCAGGCACGGCGGGGTAAACGCGGGCAAATCCATCGGCAGGGAGTGGCACCACAGCCGCTTTAAAGCGCCGTATCTGAGAAACTCCCTGTGGGAGGCCGGTTATGCCGTGGATACCTTTGAAACGGCAGTGCCCTGGGCAAAAGTGGAACAACTGGTCACTGAACTGAATGACGGAATAGGTTCCGGGCTGCGCCATTTGCAGGAAAAGGTGCATGTGTTAAGCCACCTTTCACATGTATATACCGACGGATGCAGCATCTACACCACCTATGTCTACCGGCTGGCGGAGGACTGGCGGAAAAGCCTGGCCCGCTGGCAGGTATTGAAGGGAATAGCCAGTGAAACTATAGTCCGGCATGGAGGGACCATCAGCCACCAGCACGGGGTAGGCACGGACCACAAACAATATCTGCCCTTAGAAAAGGGCTCGCTGGGCATGGAATTGCTGCGCGGCACCGGCGCGTTGCTGGATTCCGGCGGTATAATGAATCCCGGCAAACTGTATTAGAAGGCCGGTCCTAAAACTTTCGCCTGGCATTTGGGAATCGTTAAGTAAAAGGTTAGAAGATAATGTCTTAACATTCTCCTGGAAGTTAGTTGAGAAGTACTTGATCGTGCTTTGTAAGCACATCTGTCGAAGTCTCGAGAGTCATCTGAGGCCGTTCAAAAACAAGCATGGCGCGGAAGGAGAAGCCGTACAGCGCGGAGCGTACTGGTAAGTACGTGAGCACTGGACGGCGAGCCTGACAAAGCCAGGCGCAGTTTTTCAACGACCTCAGAGGCAGGGGGTGAGCGAGCGGTTGGTTGAACCTGAATGGCGGCGGAAATTGTGGCGGGAAATAGCCGACCCCTGGGATGTGCTGGTTATCGGCGGCGGGATTACCGGGGCCGGTATACTCAGGGTGGCAACGGATTTAGGTTTGAAGGTCTTGCTGCTGGAGCGGAATGATTTTGCCTGGGGCACTTCCGGCCGCTCCGGGAAACTGGTGCATGGCGGGCTGCGCTATTTAAAACAGGGCCATATAAATGTTATCAGGGATTCGGTCAGGGAGCGGGAACGGCTGCTCCGGGAAGCGCCGGGTCTTGTGGAACCTGTGAATTTTATGCTGCCGGTGTATGAGGGCCAGGGCGGTTTGAGGCTGGCCTACCGGGCCGGTTTGTGGGTGTACGATCTGCTTGCCGGGCGAAAATCCTTTCAATGTTTAAACCGTGGAGACTTATTGGCCAGAGTTCCTGAAGCGGACCGCCCCGGGCTTAGGGAAGGCTTTTTCTATCAGGACGCCGGAACCGATGATGCCCGGCTGGTGCTGAGACTGATTCTGGAATCCGTGGAGGACGGCGGGCGGGCATTGAATTATGCCGGGGTGGAAGAATTACTGTTCAGTGGCGGGGGGAGCCGGGTGAGCGGTGTGGTGGCAGGGAACAGGCTGACGGGGGAGACCGCGCGGATTACAGCCAGGGTTGTTATTAACGCCACCGGAGCCTGGGCGGATAACCTTCGACTAAGGTTGGGGCGTTCTCCTTTTATTAGGCCCCTGAGGGGAAGTCATATAATTTTTCCCAAGGCCCGGCTGCCCCTGAAGCAGGGCGTTAATTTTTTTCACCCGGCGGACGGCAGGCCCCTGTATGCATTCCCCTGGGAAGGAGCCACGCTGCTGGGCACCACTGACCTTGACCAGCATGGCGGCCTGACAGAGGAACCCGGCATCACTTCCGGGGAAAAAGAATATCTGCTGGAGGCGGCCGGAAAAACCTTTCCCTCACTGAAACTGCAGGGGCAGGACATACTTTCCACCTTCGCCGGTGTCAGGCCCGTGGTGGGGAGCGGCAAAAAGGATCCCTCCAAAGAGTCCAGGGATATGGTGGTCAAGGATGAGGGCGGCCTGTTAACGGTTACCGGAGGCAAACTTACTACTTTCCGTCTGCTGGCCATTAAAGCCCTGTCCGTTGTAGCGGATAAACTGTCCATAAGAAGGAGTGAACTGGGCAAAAGGAGAATTTACAGGCAAAGTTTGCTTAATGAATATTATGGTGACAATCAAATTCTGCGAAGACTGGCCGGCCGTTACGGAGACGGCTCGCGGGGGCTGCTGACGGAAGTGGCCGACGGAGAGGGACGGGAAATTCCCGGTACCGTATATTTTTGGGCGGAGCTGAAACATGTTGCGAAATATGAGATGGCCGTGCACCTGGATGATTTATTGTTGCGGCGCCTGCGCCTGGGACTGGTGCTCCCCTCCGGTGGAGCTGAATTTGTAGGCCGGATAAAGGATACAGTGTGTCCCGCCATGGGCTGGAACGAGTCCAGGTGGCAGGAAGAATGGGATAATTACCTTGCCGTATGGCGGCGGGCATACAGCCCGGATGTTGGAGGGGCTGACTGTTAAATGACGGATGAATTGATTCTGGCCCTAGACGCGGGTACCCAGAGTGTCAGGGCAATATTGTTTAACCTTAAAGGAGATATTATTGCCTGGCACAAACAAATATTGCCCCAGTGGGAGGTTCCCGAGCCGGGATGGGCGGAGTTTGACCCGGAACTGTACTGGCAAATGCTCTGCTGCGCCACAAATTCCTTGTGGCGGAACAATCCCGGGCTTGCAGAGGCGGTGAAGGGGGTAACCCTTGCCGTACAGCGCTGTACCCTTGTAAACCTGGATGCCGGCGGTGGGGTTTTAAGGCCTGCCATGCTGTGGCTTGACCAGCGCGAAACGAATATTGTTCCCAGGTTGGGCGGGCGCTGGAGAGTGCTCTTTAAAATGGCGGGCCTGGGGGAAACGCTGTCCTATCTCCAGTCACAGTCGGAGGCCAACTGGATAAAGGCCCACCAGCCCGAAATATGGGAGAAGACACACAAATTTTTGTTTCTGTCAGGTTATCTTGCCTACCGGCTGACAGGTGTATATGTGGATTCAGCCGGATGCCAGGTGGGGTATGTTCCCTTTGACTATAAAAACCAGCGCTGGGCCAAATCTTCCGATTGGAAATGGCAGGCCATTTGTGTTGAACCCCGGCACCTCCCGGAATTGGTAGCGCCCGGCCAGATAATGGGTGAAATAAGCCGGGAGGCATCAGGGCTTACCGGCATTCCGGAAGGGCTGCCCCTGGTGGCCGCGGCGGCGGACAAGGCCTGCGAGGTTATCGGTTCCGGCTGTGTGGATTTGCACCAGGGCAGCATAAGTTACGGAACAACGGCAACCATTAACGTCACCTCTTCCCGCTACATTGAGCCGCTGCCGCTCATTCCCCCGTATCCCGGCGCCATCCCGGGCAGTTATAACATGGAAGTGCAGATTTACAGGGGATTCTGGCTGGTTTCCTGGTTTATCAGGGAATTCGGCCTGTCCGAAAAGTTGGAGGCCAAGGAGGGCAACCTTACCCCTGAGGAGGTTCTGGATAAAGTTATAGATAAAATACCTCCCGGTTCAATGGGACTGCTGCTCCAGCCGTACTGGTCCCCGGGGTTGAGGAAGCCGGGGTTGGAGGCAAAGGGGGCTGTTGTCGGCTTCAGGGACATTCACACCCGGGGGCACTTTTACCGTGCCCTGCTGGAGGGTTTGGCCTATGCTTTGCGGGAGGGCAAGGAGAGAATAGAAAAAAGAAGCAGGCAAAAAATTACCGAACTGCGGGTTTCCGGCGGGGGGTCCCGCAGCCGGCAGATAATCCAGATAACCGCCGATGTATTTAATATGCCGGTGACAAGGCCCCATACCTGGGAGGCGTCCGCCCTGGGGGCGGCCATTGTGGCGGCTGTGGGATTGAAATTTATACCGGATTACAAATCGGCTGTGGCGGCAATGGTCAGGTCTGGTGACACGGTTTCTCCGAATAAAGACAGCGTACATATTTACGAAAAACTTTACACCAGGGCGTATAAGCATCTTTACGGGCGGTTGAAACCGCTGTACCGGTCCATAAAGGACATTACCTGACAATAGAGACCGCTCATAAAACTACCTTTTTAAACTTCTAATATATAAACAAACCCTCTGTTAATTTAACGGAAAAACAGGGGGTTTTATAATTTCACATAATCCTTTTATATTTGAGCCGTATTTATCCATTAAATTAATAATTGCAGGTACTTGCGATAAAATTATAAGGAGTGGATGGTTAAGTGAAAAAATTATGGAAGCGTTCTGCGGTGGTTACCCTGCTGCTTTCGGCAGCGCTGCTTTTTAACACCATGGGGGGGGCTGCCATGGCGTCCGATCCGGAAATGGGCAAAGGCAAGGCTGTGGTATTCTCGGCGGGTATGTCCGATGGTTTCTTTATGCATTCGGATGTGCATCAGCAGGCCTATTTAACCTATCTGGTCAAGGAATACGCCCCTGAGACCGAGGCTGAGTGGAAGGAAGCCTTTGCGCAGCGCAATAAAGTTACTGAAGAAATGAGAGACAAAATTGAGGCCGCAGCACCGGAGAACAAACCGGGATTCCATGTAAAAACAGGGATTGCGTCGGAAACCGGCAAAGTATTTGAGAAGAAATTGGTAATGGAAGACAAAATATTTTCACTGCCTTCTCCGGACGATGAACAGATGCAGCAAATAGAAGCAGAGATGGAGCTGCAGGAAGAATTCGCCAGGGCCGTGGAGGACAGGGACGCGGACGCCATCAGGGCGGTGCTGCCCAAACTGCTGGAGAACTATAAAGAAAAAACCGCCCGGCTTCCCGAAATGGCTGAAAATATAAAGTTTATAATTAGTGAAGAGGCAGACGCCGCCGGGGAGTAATGGTAACCCATTAATTAACTGGACAACCCATTTGAAAGATTGGCGAAAAACAAGGTAAAATAACATTGTGTAAGGCGGTAAGGACGTGGCCGGGGGTTGCGTCCTTTCCGGCGTGATATTACGGAAAGCCGGAGGTAGGCACATGGAGTACGTTATTTACCTGGTGGAAGATGAGCCAAATCTCAACGAATTGCTTGCCACCTATCTTCAGAAGGAAGGGTGGCGGGTGCGGTCTTTTTTGGACGGCGGAGAGGCCAGGTCGGCCATTGACAGCCCTCCCCATCTGTGGATTCTGGATATCATGCTGCCGGAAGTGGACGGATATCAGTTAATCAGAGAGATAAAAGCCGGTTCTCCCCGCCTGCCTGTTATTTTTATATCAGCCCGGGATGCCGATATCGACCGTATCGTGGGATTGGAAATGGGTAGTGACGATTACCTGCCCAAACCTTTCATGCCCCGTGAGCTTGTTATCCGTACCCGAAAACTGCTTGACAGGGTGTATGAACCTCCGGCAAAAGATGTGGATTCCTCCCGGGAAAAGCTAATTTCGCTTTCGGACTACAATATAAACGAACAGGCCAGGCAAGTGTTTGACAGCCATGGTATGCCGGTTGATCTTACATCCAAAGAATTCGACCTCCTGCTTTATTTCATTAAAAACCGGGGACAACCCCTGGGAAGGGAGCAGATTCTGCTGGGGGTCTGGGGTAATGAATATTTTGGCACCGACCGGGTTGTGGATGATCTGGTCCGCCGTTTGCGAAAAAAAATGCCCGACCTTAGGCTAGAAACCATATACGGGTACGGTTACAGGCTGGTGAAAGCATGAAAAATTTACCTTTGTCCGTACAAATTTGGCTGGTTTTCGGGGGACTTACTCTTTTTGTGTTCGCGCTCCTGGCTGTTTTCCTGCCCTGGACCTTGAAAGGTTTTTTTACCAGCCAGATTTATGACATTTTAAAGGACTCACAGAGCAGGGTAAAAATTATTAAGTTTGAGGGGTTCCCTTCGTTAACAGCTGCCGGAGTAGCCGCTAAGTCAATCGTAGCGAGGCCGGCTGTAACTCCAGGGGTAGGTATAGCCGTTACAGAGGTTCATAAATTGCCTCTGAAGGGGGAATCGCCCCAGGGGGATTTTTTGCTCGGAATAAATCCTGTTCCTGTCGGCGGGGATATGCCGGTGGTAAGCCATATGGTTTTGTCCGGGGAGTTTCCCGGGCCTGAGACCGCGCTGCTGCCCGGGCCCTTTATGCAGGCTGTGGAAAAGGACGCCAGCACCCAGAAGGGGGATATAGCCAAATACTCCAGAGAAATAGGCAGCAATAGCCTGTTTTATGTCATTCGTAAGGAAGATATTCAGGGCAAACCCGGTTACCTGGTGTCCTATGCTTGGGGAAACTACCGCAATGACATGGTGTTAACCATGTACTGGCGTTTAATGCTGCTAATGATTATATTGTTTTTATTCAGCTGGCTACCCTCACTCTGGCTGTCGCGTTATTTATCACGGCCCCTGGAGCAGATGGAACAGCAAGTCAGCCTTATTGCCGAAAGGCAATGGCACCAGCCCTTCGTGCTTGACCGTAGGGACGAGATAGGAAGGCTGGCCGGCGCCTTTGAAAATATGCGCCGGCGGTTGGTACGCCAGGATAAGGCCCGGCAGTCCTATTTGCAGAATATTTCCCACGAATTGAAAACCCCTGTAATGGTAATACGCAGCTACGCCCAGTCCATACTGGACGGCATTTATCCCAGGGTGACGCTGGACAACAGCGTTTCGGTGATTAACTGCGAAGCCCAAAGGCTGGAAAAACGGATTCAGGATTTGCTGTACCTGAACAAGCTTAATTATTTGAAATCCAGGGATCCCCGGGACGAAACGGGTTTGCGGCACGAGATTTTCGACCTGGCTGAGATAGTCAAGGAAGGTGTGGAGCGGTTTCGCTGGCAGAAACCGGAATTGCAGTGGATAATCGATTTAACTCCTGCATTGATAACGGGTAACCGTGAGCAGTGGGGTGTGGTGGTGGAAAATCTGTTGGACAACCAGCTTCGTTACGTCCGGCAGATGTTGAGGATTTCACTTGACAGCCGGAAAAAGGATGAAAAATTCGTATTGCTGAAAGTGTGGAACGATGGTCCGCCTATAGATCCGGCATTGTCGGCAGTTCTTTTTGAGCAGTATAAAACGGGAGAAGGCGGTAAATTCGGCCTGGGTCTGGCCATAATAAAGGAAATAGCAGATCTTCACCGGGCAAAGGTATGGATCGCAAACGAAGATCAGGGAGTGGCCTTTTACGTAGAAATTTCCGCTTCCTGAGTTAAAAAGAAAGGGCTATAAAGAAGACTAAAAAGAAAAATGGGCAAGTCCTTTGTTAGAGGGCTTGCCAGTGATTGGGTTTGTAACAATTGGGAAATAGGAGGCCTGTTTACTGTTGGTAAATTGGGTTGATAATATTATTTCATATTCAGCCGGCAATATCTGTCGGCTGGCTGACTTTTTTATTGTCAGAAACTCGACTCTAATGCAAGCAGCCAGGGGGTCAACCCCGGTTGTATAACGGTTTGAATTTCTATTGACATAATAAACGGCTTATATATAATTATTATTAATAAATAATCATTCTAATTACTGTTATATTTTTTCAGAAAAGGGGTTGAAAAAATGGAAAAGTGGGTTTGCGAGCTTTGCGGCTATGTTTATGATCCGGAAAAGGGTGCCGAGGACGCCCCTCCGGGAACACCTTTTGAGAAGCTTCCGGACGACTGGGAATGTCCGGAGTGCCTTGCGCCTAAAGACAGATTTATTCCTGAATCCCAGGCTTCTCAGTTAAAAAGAATGCCTCATAGTTGAGCATTGGTTGATTATGCCGCCAAGTCAAACTTTTAACATTTATAGTTTATCCTCCGGCGGAGGAGGTGGTTGTGTTGGCCCAGATTTTCAGGGAAGAAGTCATTGCCCTGCTGGAGAAACGGGATTATGAAGGCATTGCGGCAATGATACAAAGCAAAAAATCGAATTTAAGATATCTGAACAGGCTTTTGTACGACCCGGATAAATTAATTCGCTGGCGGGCGATCGAAGCCATGGGGGTGTTGGCAGACAGGATGGCAGCGGAGGATCAGGAGGCTGTCCGGGTAATTCTGAGGAACTTGCTGTGGACCATCAATGACGAATCCGGCGGCATTGGCTGGAGCGCGCCTGAATGCATCGGTGAAATTATATACCGCCGTCCTGAAATGTTTGGGGAGTTTGCGTCCATTGTGCTTTCTTATACCGATGAGGAGATGCTCCGGCGGGGTGTGCTGTGGGCCGCGGGAAGGATTGCCCAGGCCCGGCCCGAACTTGTGCGGGAGGATATGAATCATTTACTGACATTCCTGGATGATTCCGATCCGGTGGTGAAGGGCTATACCCTGAGATTGATGTACATAATGGGCGAAGGCCTGGATATCGGCAAATACGGCCCGTTGTTGACAGACCAAAGTTTTGTGCCGCTGTATGAGAACGGAGAACTAAGGGAAACCACTGTAGCCGACCTCGCCTCCCGCCTGGTAAAAGCCTCCTGAATCTAAGGCCGGTCAAAAACAAGCATGGCGCGGAAGGCGAAGGCGTACAGCGCGGAGCGTACTGATAGGCTAGAGGTCAGGCGAAAGTTTTAGGAACGGCCTTCAAGTCCCACCTGCAGGGGTGGGTTCTTTTGTGTATCATTCCGGGGATCGCATTACCATGGACCACCTATGGACAGGCGTTAGCCGATTAGTTAAAATATTTACAAGCGATTCCTGGCTTTTTTACTGAGCGAAATTATGTTAAAAAAAGTGGCTCTTCCAGGGAGGAATAATTCAGAATGTAACGAATAGCTTACTATGTGGCTTTATGCCCGTAGCGCGGTGCCTGAGTGACTAATAGCATATTCCAGGACGAGCCCCAAACACATTCGTTGGGGACATTCCTTAGTGAAAAATGATTAGTGGATCGGGATTTAACCAATCCAACTTGAAGTTGTTTAAAGGCAAGGATTTTGACAATATAAGAAGGTGTGTCCCCTGACCTCTGTAGTTTTGTTGGGTTGGATTGCCGCGTCCTTATTGCGGTTTTGATATAAATGACAGCGGCATTGGATATTAGACAACTTCAAAAAAACTACCATAATCAGGGAAGGGAGGTTTTTTGCCGGCGGCTATTATTTTTATAACGGAGGCAAACCAAAGGGTAAATCCCCGTGCATAGACGAAAGTCCATGCTTGGCATTTTGATTTCATGATTGTTTCATATGCATACAGCGGGGGAGAAACATATTTAAAAAAGGAGATTAGATAAGTTTTTAAGAGGGATTAATCTTTTAGAGAAATAATGTTTCAAGGATGGTTCTTTTGGTTTAAATCCGTTTTTTTAACCAACTATAAGGAGGTATTGCTAGTGGCTTTTGAACCAGTACGCGAAATGAAGAAGCTGAACTATGAAGAGCTGCGTATTTATTCCGATGCAGAACTGAAGAACTACACGGAAGAAGAACTCAAGTCATTCAAATGCAAGTATGAAATCCCCATGCTGGATGATCTGGAAAAGGGCCCGTGGCCCAGCTTTGTATCCGACGCCAAGCAGGAAGCCCTGCGCAGGAGAAAACTTTCCGACGATCAAATGCTGATCGACAGGAACGTTGTGGAAGATCTCCTCGGCCAGCTGGAACTGTCCTTCGTTGAAGGTGAAACCCACTGGAAGCACGGCGGTATCGTGGGTGTGTTCGGTTACGGCGGCGGCGTTATCGGCCGTTATTCCGACCTTGCCGAAAAATATCCTTCCATCGCCATGTTCCACACTGTTCGCGTGAACCAGCCTTCCAGTAAGTTCTATTCAACAGACTTTCTGAAGACTATCTGCGATATGTGGGAATACCGCGGCAGCGGCATGATGAACCTGCACGGTTCCACCGGCGACCTGGTTCTGCTGGGAACCACCACCGAGCAGCTGGAGCCCATTTTCTACGAGTTGGGCCATGTTATGGACACCGACATCGGTGGTTCAGGCTCCAACCTGCGTACCCCCGAGTGCTGCATCGGCAAAGCCCGCTGCGAATTTGCCTGCTATGACACCCAGGCGCTGTGCTACGAACTGACCAACTACTATCAGGACGAATTGCACCGCCCGGCTTTCCCATACAAGTTCAAATTCAAATTTGACGGCTGTCCCAACGGCTGCGTTGCTTCCATCGCCCGTTCCGACATGTCCTTTATCGGCACCTGGAGAGACGATATCCGCATCGACCAGGATGCTGTGAAAGCTTACATCGCCGGCGACATCGTACCCAACGGCGGCGCCCATAAAGGCCGCGACTGGGGTAAATTCGACATCCAGAAGGAAGTCATCGGCCTCTGCCCCACCAAGTGTATGTCCATGGAAGGCGACCAGTTGGTTATCGACAACAGCGAATGCGTACGCTGCATGCACTGCATCAACACCATGCCCAGGGCTTTGAAACCCGGCGTCGACACCGGGATCAGCATCCTGCTGGGAGCAAAAGCGCCTATTTTGGACGGCGCTCAGATGGCTACACTGATGGTTCCCTTTATGAAAGCGGAAGCTCCTTACGACAACATTAAGGAGTTTGTTGAGAAAGTATGGGAATTCTGGATGGAGGAAGGCAAGAACCGCGAGCGTCTGGGAGAACTCATGCAGCGTGTTACACTGCCTAAATTTATTGAAACTATCGGACTCCCGCCTGCTCCGCAAATGGTTAAAGCTCCCCGTTCCAACCCGTACATCTTCTGGAAGGAAGAGGACGTTACCGGCGGTTGGGGCAGGGATATCAATGATTACAGGTCAAGACACAAGAGATAAGGGGGGGTTTTTGTTATGGCATTGTCTAAAGAAAGACTTGGCAGATACAATCCGGAAAAACCGCAGGAAAACAGGCTGACAGACCTCGGCCCGAGACACTTCTGGGAGTTTTTCCCGCCTGTTATTCAGGAAAACTACGGCACATGGGCTTACCACGATATTCTTGAGCCCGGCATACTGGTACACGTATCAGAAACCGGCGCAAAGGTGTATACTGTAAGGTGTGGGGCCGCTCGTTTCATGACCGTTGAGCATGTCCGCGAGATTTGTGAAATCGCAGACAAATATTGCAAAGGCTATGTTCGCTTCACCACCCGTAACAATATCGAGTTCCTGGTGGACAGCATTGAGGGTCTGGAGGCACTGAAAAAAGACCTGGAAAGCCGTAAGTTTGCGGGCGGCAGCTTTAAGTTCCCCATCGGCGGAACCGGCGCCGGCATCAGCAACATCGTGCACACCCAGGGTTACATTCACTGCCACACCCCGGCCACTGACGCATCTTCCATGGTTAAGGCAGTGTCGGACGAATTGTTTGAGTATTTCAAGGGCATGACCCTGCCGGCAAAACTGCGGGTTTCCATGGCCTGCTGCCTGAACATGTGCGGCGCCGTGCACTGCTCGGACATCGCGCTGCTGGGCTACCACCGCAAGCCTCCTATTATTGACCATGAATATATCAGCAAGCTGTGCGAAATTCCTCTGGCCATTGCCGCCTGCCCGGTGGGCGCCATTTCCCCGGACAAAACCGAAAGCGGCAAGAAAACCGTTAAGATTAAGAACGAGCGCTGCATGTTCTGCGGAAACTGCTACACCATGTGCCAGGCTCTGCCTCTCTCCGACAAAGAGGGTGACGGCGTGACCATCCTGGCCGGCGGCAAGATTTCCAACAGGATCAGCGATCCCAAATTCTCCAAGGTTGTTGTTCCCTGGCTGCCGAACAACTTCCCCAGGTTCCCCGAGGTGGTTGAAGACGTCAAGAAGATCGTTGAAGCCTATGCCAAGGGTGCCAATAAATACGAGCGTCTGGGCGACTGGGCAGAGCGTATCGGCTGGGAGCGGTTCTTCGAGCAGTGCGGCCTGGAATTCACCGAGCACCTCATTGATGACTACCGCCTGGCATATGACACCTGGCGGACCAGCACGCAGTTCAAATTTACCGATGCGGCCTGGGAAGTCTCAAAGGTAGCAGGCGGGATTGAGGAATAATACCGCCTGAAAGGAGAGAGAATATTGATAGAGGATATCAAAAAAGCCATTGTTGATTTTGCTGAGGGCAGCAAAAAAACCAAGTTCTACTTTAAGGACATGGAAGCTGCAGTGCAAAAGGTTGTTCCCGGCGCCAAAATGAGAGACGTCAAAAAAGCTGCAACTGCCCTGGTTAATGAAGAGATTCTGATTTACTTCTCCACCGGCAGCAGCACAATGTACGGCCTTAAGGGAAGAGGAATGACCGAAGACCCCACCGAGGGTGTTGAGTAATTGACATTAAATGCGGAGGTTGCCGTCCTTAACCGGGCGGCGACCTTTTCTTTATCTCGCTAAGCAGGGGAAGCAAGGGGACGGTTCTAGTGCTTCCCCTATATCATTAAATTTAATGTAAGGGACTGATGGCGTGAAAACACCGCAAAGCTTTGAACAATTTGTGGCAGAACAGGTTAAAACAGTCACTGAAAACCCCGGATGCGCCAACGCTCACAACAACTTGGGTGTTTTCTACATGCAGCAGGGCAACTTTGAAAAAGCTATCGAATGTTTTGAGGAAGCTATCGAAAACAGCGGCAGGATGTTTGAAGCCTGTGTGAACCTGGGCTATATCTATTACAAAATGGGTGATCTGGAAAGGGTGATACTGGCCAATAAAAAAGCTGTGGCCATTGAGCCCAGGTATGCCCGGGGATATGCCAATATAGGTTTTGCCCATTTACAGTTGGCCAACACCGATGAGGCCATAGAGGCCCTGGAGAAGGCAATAGAATTAAATCCGGAAATGGCCCAGGCCTGGAGCAATCTGATAAACGCCTACCTCCAGAAGGATGAGGTGGATAAAGCAATTGAAGCCGGTGAAAAACTGGTTCAGTTCGCACCGGGCTTTTCCCTGGGTTATAATAACCTGGCCTATGCCTACTATGTCAAGGAAGATTACCAGAATGCCATAAAGTATATCGACAAAGCCCTGGAACTAGGTTTCAGGGTCCATCCCCAGTTTTTAGAAAACCTGGAGCCGTACCGTAAAGGATGAGCACAATGTACAACGATTTGTTTCAGGCGTATGAAACTTTGGTGGCAAAAGCGGAAAATTCCTTCCGGGGGATGGAGAAGGAATACGGTGACTGCATTAAATGCAAAATACAGTGCTCCGACTGCTGCCATTCTATTTTTGGACTTTTTTCCATTGAGTCCGCTTACCTTAGCCACCACTTCAGCAGGCTGGACCGCAAACTGAGGCGTGAATTACTGTCCAGGTGCGAAAAGACGGACAAAGAATTGTTGGAGATGGAAAAAAGGTTAAGGGAAGCCCACGGGGAAGACCAGCAGGCTCTGCTGGCGGCTATCGCCAGGGAAAGGGTTAGGTGCCCGCTGTTAAATGATGAAAATAAATGTTCAATGTACGAGCACAGGCCCATTACCTGTAGGGTTTACGGCATGCCCACAGTGATTGGGGGAAAAATGCACGCCTGCTGGAAGGCTTGCTTTGAGAGAGGTAAACAGTACCCGGCTTTCGACCTGGACGGTATGTACCGGGAGTTATACGGCCTATCCAAGGAATTCCTGGTCAGGGGCGGCAACAGGGATGAGGAAAAGGCGTCACTGCTCCTTTCCGTCTCCAAATCCGTAAGCACACCGGTGGAGGAATTGACGTAATAAGGAAAGGGGACGCACCTCTATTAAGAGCCTAAACTTTGGGGCGAGGTATGTCCCCAATGCTCCCTACCTTGAAATGAAGGGGTATATTAATGAGGTAAAAGCTGAAAGAAGTTTTCATATTACCTTAAGGTTTGAATAAATTCTCGGTAAACAAAAACACAGGAGGTGTACC
>CBEULQ010000005.1:0-18473 GCA_965543975.1 uncultured Desulfocucumis sp.
TACTGCAGTTCCTTCGGCTTGGGCAAAAGCTTGTTCCCACTCCTGCAGCAGGCTGACATACTCCATTTCCAGATTATCAACCAATTGACGGATAACAACTGTATGTTCCGTTTCCTGCCGCTTCCAGAATTGTGTTTCGTCCAGTACCCGTAGCAACATTTTATCACCGTAATAGAATTGCATAAATATCTTCCCTTTCACTATTAATCATATCCTATTATATGTAAGAATAGGAAAAAAAGGTGTTAGCCGTTGTGAAAGAGGTAATATGAAATCAGTTGAAAAATCTTCTGCTAACGCAGGAATGGTAAAATTTATGCTCAGGTCTTTCCGTTATAGAAACTATCGCCTTTTCTTCACCGGCCAGGGTATCTCCCTGGTAGGAACCTGGATACAGAATATTGCCATGAGCTGGCTGGTTTATAAAATGACAAATTCAGCCTTCTTGTTGGGCATTGTGGGTTTTGCCGGCCAGGTACCAACCTTTCTTTTAACACCTTTCGCAGGAGTTGTGGCTGACAGGTGGAACCGCCACCGCATGCTGGTGACAACCCAGATGCTGGCCATGGTACAGGCCTTAATTCTAGCCCTGCTGGTTTTGACTGATAATATAACCGTCGGGTATATCATAGGGCTTAACGTTTTGCTGGGTTTGGTATATTCCTTTGATATTCCAGTCCGCCAGTCCTTTGTGGTGGATATTATTGAAAACAGGGAAGATCTGGGAAACGCCATAGCCCTGAATTCCTCCATGTTTAACGGAGCCAGGCTGCTGGGTCCCTCCGTGGCCGGTATACTTATATCGACGGTGGGTGAGGGGGTTTGCTTTCTATTGAACGGGATCAGCTATCTGGCCGTAATCGCTGCTCTTTTGGCCATGAATGTGTCGCCGGGAAAAACTTCGCGCCGGAACGGCAAAGTTCTTCTGGAACTGAAGGAAGGTCTCGTTTATGCCTATGGCTCTCCTCCAATCCTGTACGTTATATTGTTTGTGGCTCTAATTAGTTTGACCGCCGTGCCTTATACTGTGTTAATGCCCGTGTTTGCCAGGGAAATACTTCACGGAGGAGCCCACACCCTGGGTTTTCTGATGGGTTTTGCCGGAGCCGGAGCGCTATCCGGGGCTGTTTTCCTGGCTTCGCGTAAAAACGCCGGCGGGCTAGTCAGGGTTATACCCCTGGCCGGGGCTGTTTTCGGTTTTGGGCTGATAGCCTTTTCCTTCTCCCGGTTGATGTGGCTTTCACTGCTGTTGATGACCATCACCGGGTTCGGTATGATGGTGCACCTGGCGTCTAGTAATACCGTTTTGCAGACATTGGTGGAGGATGATAAGAGAGGGAGGATAATGAGTTTTTACACCATGGCCTTTATGGGCATGGCCCCTTTGGGCAGCCTGCTGGCGGGTACCCTGGCCAGCAGGATAGGAGCGCCAAAAACGTTGATTATCGGGGGTATGTGCTCCATTATAGGGTCCCTGCTTTTTGCAGGCAGAATAAAAAGTTTTGCCTGCAATGATAGAAAAAGATTGTGAAATGCATGACTGAATTGACAAATTATACAACAATATGACAAATTTATCTAATATTAGAGGAATTTTTATCCACATATAGAATATTTATTAATTCAGAACGACATGGAGGGTGGGTATCAGTTTTATGAAACTTTTCAGGAAACGGGAATCATCCGGGCAGATTCCGCTTGAAGGCGGAGGCGATCTGTATTTTGGTCTGGCGGTGGGATGTTTTGTAATTGCTCACGCGGAATTGATGGGGCTGTGGAGCCGCCTCAAGGCTGATGAGGCCGCCAGTGAATCGGCGCAATTGGCCTCGGGGGCCGAGGAGCTTGCGGCCGTCACCGAAGAGGTGAACGCTTCGGTGGAAGAAACCACGGCGGCCCATCACGAAATGAGAGGGCTGGCCGGGAGCAACCAGCAAGCCCTGGATGAGATGGAACGTTTGCTGAAGGGCGTGGCAAACGGCGTAACCAGCATAGTTGAGCAGATGGGTGAAGTCAGCCAGCGACTGCAGCGAATAAACCAGGTGGGAGAACAGGTTGCAAGCATAGCTGATCAGACTAACTTACTGGCCCTTAATGCCACCATCGAGGCTGCCAGGGCAGGGGACCACGGCAGGGGATTCGCAGTGGTGGCCCAGGAGGTTGGCAAGCTGGCTGGCAACACCATAGAAGCTGTTACTACGGTTAAAAACCTGGCTTCGGAAATGGGAGTACTGTCGGAAACGGTTAACCGCAGCAGTGGCGAGATAAAGGATGCATTTGATGTATACTCCAATTACGTTGCTTCTGCCACCGAAAGTGTCAACGAAAGCATGGACAGGGTTCAGGCTGCTTCAAAAGCCCTGGATGAAATCAGTCAGGCTGTTAACCAGGTAACCGCCACCACTGAGGGTATAAACCAGGCATGCCAGAGGCTGGCTCAAATTACTTCCTTCGGCAGCGCTTGTTCCGCCAACGCCGCCCAGGTCCGGGAGGCCGCGCTGCCTGTTCTGGAACCCCTCGTATGCGCTGTGGAAGAGGCTGATCCGGAACGGCTATTGGCGGCAAGGCTTTACGATCATGCCAAACTCTTGAGAAATATTGTGGAAAAGGCCGGCGCCGGGGACAGGATTCCCGATCACACTGAATGCGCTTTCGGGCGCTGGTACGACGGGGAAGGGGGCAGGCAGTTCAGTCACCTGAAAGCGTGGAGGGAAATTGACCAGCCCCACCGCCGTGTACACAGCTCCGGAAGGAGTCTGGTATCGGAAGCCCGGCCCGAATACGCGGGTGAGCTTGCGGAAGCTTCCCTTGAATTGTTACGCTGTTTTGTTTCACTAAAGTCGGAAATTAAGTAGATTAATATATATATCGGGATTTCATGCGGCTGTTGATGGAGGGGGGTGCAAGCGCACAGCCCTAGAGGCGTTTTCACTAAATAGTATAGCGTTATTGACCGTTTGTGATATAATACGTTGTGTCCGGTTTATCTCGCAAACAGCCTGTAAGACCCCGTCCTCGAGGTCGAGGATTAACAGGCAATTAAGGATAGGGGACACACCTCTATTTAAAGCCTGACTTTGGGATGAGGAATGTCCCCAACTTATTCGAACTAAGTTCGCTCTAAGGGTTCGAAAGGGGAATAACCCCTTCCGAACCCAAGGCTCACTTATGTTAGCTTAATTGTGCAAATAATATATATAGAACGGGTTGTTATGGAGCTTACACGTAAAAAAAGGACAAGATTATATGAACACGTTGTGGAGCAGATACAAAACTTGATCAAAGACGGCTCCCTGGCGCCTGGGGACCAACTTCTTCCCGAGAGGCAACTGGCGGAGAAGCTGGAGGTGTCCCGTTCGGCCGTTAGAGAAGCGCTTAGCGCCCTGGCCCGCATGGGTCTGATTGAAATTTCCCCGGGGAGCGGCGCCTTCGTCAAGAAGGCCAGCATTGACAATATAATTGAGCCCCTGGCTTCGATTATGCTGCGGGAGACCAAGAATGTTTTCCATCTTCTGGAGGCCCGGCGTATTCTTGAAACCGGGATTGTCAGGATTGCCGCCCTGAGGGCGAACTCCACCGACTTGTTTATAATCAGGGACGCTGTCATGGATATCAGGCAGGATGTGGAATTCCCCAAAGATCCGGATGAGGCGGACCTGGACTTCCACACGGCCATAGCCAACGCCACCGGCAACCCTATTCTGATCAGTATGATGACCATGATCGCCGGTATGCTGAGGGAGGCCTACGGCCCCAGCAGAAAAAAACTGATCTGCAGGGGTAAAAACATCTGGTATGAACACCACCTGGAAATATACAACGCCATAAACCGGAAAGACCCCGACAAAGCTGCCCTGGCCATGGACAGTCATATTCAAACCGCCATCAACCTGTTAAAAGGAATAAACCAGTGGGAAGATATTGAGTTTATAGGGAAATAATTGCTTGACAAAAATCTGTATGATGTGTAAATATAATATTTAATTTAATACTTATTTCAACGATGAAATAAACAGGGTAATGATGCCCGGAATTCTTATTGAATCCGGGCATTTTTGTTTTGTGTCAGAAATACCTGGTTTCATCCGGGATGAGAGGAAATAGTCAAACTGCAAATACAATTCAACTTATTATGAAAATTAAAATTTTTCAAAACCACCGGAAGGATTTTATTTTTTTTTCGTCGAATTGGTCATACCACGGACTACATAAAGTAAACCAACTTGAAACCAAGGGTTTAATATGGCTGCAATTGACTGTCAAAAAAAGTTATAGCCGCAGCCCATTTATTTCATTAATGGAGCTGCGGCAAGGATATTAAATTTCGGAAGGAGGGGGCAGTTTAAATTATTTTTACCAGCCAAATAAAAGGAGGTTGTAAAATGTCCAGAAAAATTACTGTAATTCTTTGTGCGTTATTACTGGTCTTAAGCGCGGCTCTGGCGGGGGGCTGCGGCGGCGGTGAAAAATCCGGCGGAGAGAGCAAATCCACCGGGGAAGGCGGCGAAATCAAGGTTGGTATTGCAGGACCCTTTACCGGCGCCATTGCCGAAACCGGAACCACCATTAAAAACGCGGTGTTGCTGGCAGAAGAACAGATTAACAATGCAGGGGGAATAAACGGCAAAAAGGTGAAACTGGATTTGCAGGATGATAAGGCCGATCCCAAGGAAGCTGCTGCGGTGGCCAATAAATTTGCCTCCGACAAATCCATTCTGGCGGTTGTGGGCCACTACACCAGTTCCACCACCCTGGCAGGATCCCCCATTTACAACAGAGTGGGACTTTCTCATATAGGTATAGGCTGTACTTCTCCGGCCATAACCGATGCCGGCCCGTTCACCTACCGGGATATCACCAGTGACGCTTATGACGGAGAGTTCGTGGCCCAGTGGATGATAGACGAAGGTTTCAAAAACATAGCCGTGGCCTATGAAAACGACGACTACGGCAAGGGCCTGGCCGAAGTGTACAAGAGCAAGATAGAAGCCCTGGGCGGCAAGGTTGTGGCCATGGAGCCTTATAACCTGGGCGAAACCAAGGACTTTAGCGCCATTCTCACCAAATTCAAGTCAGCCAAGCCGGATTCCCTGTTCATCGCCGGCCAGTATAATGAAGCGGCCATGCTGCTGAAGCAGGGCAAGGGCATCGGCTTCAAACTGCCGGTATTCGGCTCCAACGGCCTCTACTCCGACGCCCTGATCAAACTGGGCGGCGCAGAGGTGGAGGGTTTAAGGTGCGTGGGCTCATTCCACAAGGACGCCTCCTCCCAGGAAGCCAAGGATTTCATCACAGCTTATAAAGCCAAATACGGCCAGGATCCCGATATCTGGGCGGCTTACGCTTACGATGCGGCCAACATACTCTTTGCAGCCATTAAAAACGGCGGTGAGGACCGCACAAAAATTAATGAATACTTGACCACCCTCAAAGACTTCAAAGGAGCTACCGGTGTTACCACCTTTGACGCAAACGGCGATTGCATGAAAGATCCCCTGAAGCTTGTGATAAAAGACGGCCAATTTGCGATGTATCAAAAATAATATCAATGCTGCCGGGACGGGGGTTGAGTACCCGCCCCGGTAACCTATGGAAGGAGGCTAACGACCTAATGGACATGTTTTTTCAACAGCTTGTAAACGGTCTTACTGTGGGTAGCCTCTACGCCTTGATTGCCCTGGGATATACCATGGTTTACGGCATCCTGAAAATAATCAATTTTGCTCACGGGGACATTTTGATGATTGGCACTTTCATCGGACTGGTGCTGGTGACGAAGTTTCATCTGTCATTTGTTCCCGCCCTGCTGGTAGCAATGCTGATTACCGCCATCATGGGCATTCTGGTTGAAAGGATAGCATACCGCCCGGTAAGGGCGGCGAATAAATTGATTGCTCTGTTGAGCGCCCTGGGGGTATCCATATTCCTGGTCAATTTAGCGCAACTGGTATGGGGCACCGAAACCCATCCTTTCCCGGCAAATGTCGGGGGCAAGCCTATTATTCTGGGAGACGTCCATATCGGTATTTTGCAGATATGGGCGCTGGGCGTATCCCTGCTATTGATGGCCGGGCTTCATTTTTTTGTCAATCACACCAAAATGGGAGTGGCCATGAGGGCCACCTCCTACAATGTGGACTATGCCAGGTTGATGGGTATTAATGTGGATAACATAATATCCGTCACCTTCGCCATAGGATCGGCCCTGGCGGCGGCAGCCGGTATTCTTATCGGCGTTTATTACGACGCGGTGTACCCGGTTATGGGTTATAGCGCCGGGTTAAAGGCCTTCACTGCAGCGGTTCTGGGCGGTATCGGCAGCATTCCGGGGGCAATGCTGGGAGGGCTTTTACTGGGTGTTCTGGAAAACGAGGGGGCGGCATACCTGTCTGCGGGATACAAGGACGCCATAGCCTTTGCCTTGCTTATTATCATACTGCTTATTAAGCCGACCGGTTTAATGGGCAGGAACGAGCAGCAGAAAGTGTAGGTGAGGGAAATGGAGCATCTGGCAAGATTCGCTTTGAATTGGCGAAACAAAACCGCTACATTGGTGTTGTTGGCCATTCTGCTGGTGATACCCCTGCTGGTGAGCAACGAGTATTATATCCACATGCTGATAACATTGGGGCTGTTTGTGGTTTTGAGCTTAAGCCTGAACCTGGTCTCCGGATATACCGGCCAGCTTTCCATAGGGCATGCGGCTTTTTACGGAATAGGAGCATACGTTACGGCCCTTCTCATGCTTAAATTTGACGTATCCTTTCTGGTGGCGCTGCCCGCCAGCGGAGTGGTGACGGCTTTCTTCGGGCTGCTCCTGGGTCTGCCTACCATGCGGCTGGCAGGAGACTACCTGGCCATTGTTACATTGGGTTTTGGGGAAATCGTCAGGCTGGTGCTTTTAAACTGGGACAAGGTTACCCGGGGGCCAATGGGACTGCCGGGGATTCCGGCGCCGGAGTTGGGCTCCTACGTGTTTATGAGCAAAACACCCTTTTACTACCTTGTTTTGGTGATAACCCTGCTTACTGTCATAGCCATGAGGAGAATAGTGAATTCCGGTTTCGGGCTCAGTCTGATCGCTGTGAGCCAGGATGAACTGGCTGCCGAGGCGGTGGGAATCAACACACTGCGCTGCAAAATTACTTCCTTTATAATAAGCGCCTTTTTTGCCGGGGTGGCGGGCGGGTTCTACGCTGTCTACATATCCTTTGTAAGCCCTGATTCCTTTACCTTCATGGATTCCATCATGGTTCTGGAAATGGTTGTGCTGGGAGGTCTGGCAAGCATTCCCGGCTCGATTATAGGGGCTGTGGTGTTGGGGTTGATACCGGAATTATTGAGGTTTATGGCCGAGTACAGGATGCTTATATTCGGCGCCCTGATGGTGGTTATAGTAATATTCAAGCCGGACGGCTTCTGGAGCGCCAAGAAAAGGACGCGCAACGCCATTATGAAGGATCTGGTTGCCCGGAATATGCTTGAGGGGAAAACTGTAAAACCGCGGGGTGAAGTCAGTGAAAGTGCTTGATATACAAAACGTCACCATACGGTTCGGGGGCCTGGAAGCCATCAGGAATGTCAGTTTTTCCGCTGACGCAGGTGAACTGCTGGCCATCATAGGACCCAACGGGGCTGGTAAAACCACCATATTCAACGCCATGACCGGGGTGTACCAGCCTACTGTGGGTCAGATACTTTTCAAGGGGCAGTTGATTAACGGTCTTAAACCCAATCAACTGGTTAACATGGGTATAGCCAGAACCTTTCAAAACATACGGCTCTTTTCTGCGCTGACGGTGCTGGAAAATGTAATGGTGGGGAGCCAGTGCCGGAGCCGGGAGGGATTGTGGGGCGCTTTGGCCGGGGGAAAAAAAGTAGCAGCCAACAGGGCCAAAATTGTCTACCAGTGCAGGGAATTCATAGAAATTGTGGGATTGACCGACTACCTGGACGAACTGGCCACGAACCTGCCTTACGGCAAGCAGCGCCTTCTGGAGATTGCCAGGGCGCTGGCCACCGGTTGCGAACTGCTCCTGCTGGATGAACCCGCGGCGGGAATGAACGCGGGTGAGAGGGAAGAACTGGTGGCTCTTATCAGGCTAATCAGCAAGGAGTTAAATAAGACTGTCATATTAATTGAGCACGACATCAACCTGGTGATGAATATATCCGAACGCATTGTGGTGCTGGACTACGGGGAAAAAATAGCCGACGGGACTCCCGGGGAAGTTCGAACCAATCCAAAGGTTATCGAGGCTTATCTGGGCGGCGAAGACCCGCTGGAACAAGAGGTGGTATAGATGCTGGAACTTAAGGATGTTGTGGTTCATTACGGAGTCGTCCCGGCATTGAAAGGCATCTCTTTCAGGGTCGAGGAAGGCGAGATAGTTACCCTGATCGGGGCCAACGGCGCCGGAAAAAGCACCACCCTGAAAGCCATATCGGGGCTCGTCAAGTTAAAAGAGGGCTCCATATCCTACCAGGGAAGCAATATTTCGGGTCAGGGCGCCCATATGGTGGTCCGGCAGGGAATATCCCAGGTTCCTGAAGGACGCGGCATTTTTGCAAATCTTACCGTGGAGGAGAATCTTTCCCTGGGAGCCTATACAAGGAAAGACCAGTCAAAAATTAATGAAAACCTGAAAAAAGTCTACCAGCGTTTTTCCAGGCTTTACGAAAGAAGAAAGCAGATTGGCGGAACTTTGAGCGGTGGCGAGCAGCAGATGCTGGCCATCGGCAGGGCATTGATGGCCGCCCCCAAACTGCTGTTGCTGGATGAGCCTTCCATGGGCCTGGCCCCGCTGGTTGTCAGGGAGATTTTTAAAATTGTTAGGGAAATAAACAAAATGGGGACCACTATTTTGCTGGTGGAGCAGAACGCACGGATGGCCCTTTCCGTGGCCAGCCGCGGCTATGTTCTGGAAACGGGGCAAATTATCAGTTGCGGCACGGCCGGCGAGTTAAGGGACAATGAGGAAGTTAAAAAGGCATATCTTGGAGGCCGTTGAAAAACTGCGCCCGGCTTTGTCAGGCTCGACGTCCAGTGCTCACGTACCACCAGTACGCTCCGCGCTGTACGCCTTCGCCTTTCGCGCCATGCTTGTTTTTGACCGGCCTTTGGGTGACAAGGACATTAAAAGGTTTACATGATGGGGGTGTCGCTGTGCTGGTATTATCAGCTGCCGATGTTTACAAATCCGTTACCATGCTTGAAACCATAGAGGCTGTGCAGGCCGCCTATCAGGAGTATAGCGCCGGTGAGGCGGTGGTGCCCCTGCGAGTGCCGGTGCACGTTCCTAAATACGAAGGGGTTACTCTCTTCATGCCGGGCTATTCTTCACGCAGCGACGCTGTAGGTGTTAAAATAGTCTCGGTTTATCCCAATAACCTTAAAAGTGGCATTCCCACCATACACGGGCTGGTGGTGATGGTTGACGGAACCACCGGGAAACCGGTGGCGGCGATGGAGGCAGGCTACCTTACGGCGCTTCGCACCGGGGCCGCTTCCGGAGTTGCTGCCCGTTATCTGGCCAGGCATGATGCCTCCATCGCGGCTGTTATAGGCACCGGAGTGCAGGCCCGCACGCAACTACTGGCCATATGCTCGGTGAGGCGGATTAAAAAAGTGCTGGTTTATGACATTAATGAAGATATGGCTAACGCCTATGCGGATGATGTGGCCGCAATGCTGGCCGAAATCTACGGCAAAAAAATACCCGTTAAACCCGTTTCCTCATCCAAAAAGGCGGTGGCGGAAGCGGATATAATCGTGACGGCCACCACTTCAAAACTGCCTGTTATATCCGGGGATGACTTGAAAAACGGGGTTCATATCAACGGCGTCGGTTCCTTTACGCCGGAAATGCAGGAAATTGGCGAGGATACCGTGATGCTGGCGGGAAAAATTGTGGCGGACAGCCGGGAGGCTGTGCTGGCGGAGGCGGGAGATATTGTAATTCCCCTGAACAAGGGCCTGCTAAAACCTGATTCAATTGTTGAGATAGGAGACGTGATAGCGGGTAAAACCCCGGGCCGTGAGAACGACCATGAAATAACCTTTTTCAAAACAGTGGGTATGGCCCTGCTGGACGTGGCGGTGGGAAACCTGGTTTATCACAAGGCGTTGGAAAAGGGTCTAGGACAAAGGGTGTCCCTGTGAATAATTTTATATCATCCGTTTCCGGCGGGTAGATTGAATTGAGGCTTTAAGCATGGGCGTTCAGCTAAAGGGTTTTATATGTGTATTCAGCGCCGCTTTGCTGTGGGGAATATCCGGCCCCATAGCCAAATATATGTTCAATATGAATGTTGATCCCTTTGAACTGGTGCAAATCAGGCTGATACTGTCGTTTTTGATTATCTTCGCCTTTTTGGGCGGGTTCAACAGAAAACTGTTGCGTCTGGAGAGGGAGGATTATCTTTACATATTCGTTCTGGGGATAATCGGTGTGGCAGTGGTGCAATTCACATATCTGTACACCATCAGCGCCACCAACGTGGCGACGGCGGTTTTTCTGGAGTATCTGGCCCCAATATTTGTGATGACCTATGGTGTTTTGCGCGGACAGGAAGTATTGAACCGGATTAACAGTACGGCCATAATTCTTGCCGCTGCAGGGGGATACCTGATCGTCAAGGGCAATTTGCAGGGGGGGCTGGCGGTAAGCGCCGAGGGGTTGATAAGCGGGTTAATGGCTGCCTCGTCCTTTACTTTTTACACCGTGTATACCAAAAGGGGATTGGCCAAATACAGTCCCCTGACCATCATGTGCTGGAGTTACGCAGTGGGGGCGGTCTGTTGGATAATGTACCAGAATCCACTGGTGAGTTTCAGCCATTACAGCGGCACCATGTGGCTGATAATCCTCTATTTCGTGGTGCTGGCCACCATTGTGCCTTACGCGTTGTTTTTCAAGGGGCTGTTCTACCTTACGCCTTTAAAAACCGGCCTCACGGCAAATCTTGAACCTGTCATAGCGGCAGTTTCAGCCTATCTGATGCTGGGTGAAAAGCTGACCTTGCTGCAGCTTCTGGGCTGTTCTTCAATACTGCTGGCGGTTACCGTTATCCAGTTGAAGTTTACACCTGCCGGCATCCGCCGGTTCCTTAATTAATATATTTTATAGTACGTGAACAGAGTCTGAAGATTTAACAATATACTACGGGGGTGCCTTACATGAAAATAGATATGTCTTTTTTAATGGAATTGGGCATCGGCGACAAAAATGCCGGCGCACACTGCGGAGAATGGCTGTATAGCCCGGCTGCGCCTCTGCTGGAGGTAACCACGCCGATTACAGGGGAGACAATCGCGTCGGTGTATCAGGCTACATCGGAAGAATACGAAAAGGTAGTGGCGGAGTCCCAAAAGGCCTTTAAATATTGGAGAAGTATTCCTGCGCCGAAGAGAGGGGAAGTTGTCAGGCTCATTGGCAATGAACTGCGCAAATACAAACATTTGCTGGGCAAGCTGGTCACGCTGGAAATGGGCAAAATATTGCCCGAAGGTGAAGGCGAAGTCCAGGAGATGATTGATATCGCCGATTTCTCAGTGGGTTTATCACGGCAGCTATATGGCTTAACAATAGCCAGCGAGCGTGAGAAGCACCGTTTGTATGAGCAGTGGCATCCGCTGGGAACTGTGGGGGTAATAACCGCATTTAATTTCCCTGTTGCGGTTTGGTCATGGAATGCCCTGCTTGCTGCGGCTTGTGGCGACGTGGTGATATGGAAACCTTCCAGCGACACCCCGTTAACCGCCATTGCCGTGCAGAGAATTGTCGACAGGGTCGTAAAAGACCAGGGACTGCCCAACGGCATTTTCAATCTGCTGATTGGACCCGGCTCCACCGTGGGACAAATGATGCTTGAAGATTCAAGGATTCCCCTGATAAGCTTTACCGGCAGCATTCCCATGGGGCGGCGGGTGGCGGAGCACGTGGGGCGCCGTCTTGGTAAAACACTGCTTGAATTGGGCGGCAACAACGCCATAATTATCAGTGAGAACGCTAATCTGGAAATGGCCCTGCGCGCGGTTTTATTTGGCTCCGTGGGAACTGCCGGACAAAGATGCACCACTACCAGGCGCCTTATAATTCATGAATCCGTTTACGAAACATTTGTCAATAAATTGATCAGCGCATATAAACAGGTGAAGATCGGCAACCCCATGGATGCCGGAGTAATAATGGGGCCGCTGGTAAAAAGGGACGCAGTGGCTGATATGATGGACGCCTTGAAAGGGCTGAAAGAGGAGGGCGGCAGTATTCTGTACGGTGGAGAATTGCTGGATGGCGAAGAATACGGAAGCGGATGTTATGTCACTCCTTGCATTGCCGAAGCTAAAATTGATTATAAAGTGGTTCAGCATGAGACCTTTGCGCCGATTCTTTATTTAATGAAGTATAAAGATCTGGGTGAAGCCATTGAAATTCAAAATGGTGTGCCCCAGGGTTTATCTTCCGCCATATTCTCCACTAATATGATGGAAGTGGAGCAGTTCCTGGGGCCGGAAGGATCCGACTGCGGTATCGCCAACGCAAATATCGGTACTTCCGGTGCAGAAATCGGCGGAGCCTTCGGAGGAGAGAAGGAAACAGGCGGTGGACGTGAATCCGGCTCTGATGCCTGGAAGGCCTACATGAGAAGACAGACAGTGACTATCAACTGGGGGGCCGGCCTGCCCCTGGCGCAGGGAATTAAATTTGGAGAGTTTTAGCACATATTCACGGGAAAATGCCTCCTCCGCAACAGGTATATTTAACTTAAACGGGTAAGCGTTAGATATAATATTTAGAAAGCCTTAAATAAAAAGGAGGGGCGTTTGAATCGCTAAGGGCCGGCCTCGCCTTTCGCGCCATGCTTCTTTTTTGAACGGCTTCAGGGATGACTCTTGTGGGGGAGGATTTAAGGAATGAACATCATCAGAAAGAAAAGAACCCGGCTTTACAGGGATATCGTAGCCCAGATAAGGCAATTAATCCAGGACGGCTCACTGGCTCCGGGGGATCAATTGCTTCCGGAAAGACAACTGGCGGAGAAGTTGGGGGTGAGCAGGTCCGCTCTGAGAGAGGCGCTCACCGCCCTGGATTCGATGGGGATGATAGACATCACCCCCGGTGGAGGAGCATATATAAAAAAAATCGGCGTGGAGAGCCTTATTGAGCCACTGGCGGCAATAATGCTGAAGGAAAAGGAAAGCGTTTACGAACTGCTGGAGGCCAGAAAGATAATTGAAGTCCAGGTGGCAGCGATAGCGGCGCAGAGAGCCAGCAAGTCCGATTTGTATCAGATAAAAGAAGCTGCCACGGAGATGTACAACGATGTGATAAACAACAGGGATGCCGGCGAGTCTGACCTGAACTTCCACCTGGCAATAGCCAGGGCGTCGCAGAACAGTGTTTTATACAACATTATGGAAATGCTGTCCGGTCTGATGAGGGAAGCATACGTCCCCAGCCGGAACGAGTTGTTGAGCGACCCAAGGCATTCTCAGGTCTGGTGCGATCAAAACTTCCAGATTTATGAGGCCATAAAAAACAAAGACCCTGAAACAGCCTCGAGACTTATTAGTGAGCATATAACGA
The DNA here is from genome assembly GCA_965543975.1 of uncultured Desulfocucumis sp. GTDB lineage: Bacteria > Bacillota > Desulfotomaculia > Desulfotomaculales > Desulfocucumaceae > Desulfocucumis. The sequence continues at coordinate 13,587 of CBEULQ010000005.1, forward strand.
TGGCGGAAGAAAAACTGAGACTTATCGACGAGAGTGAATCGGAGTAATCCGGCGACAGCCGGTGCAATTACCGCTTTTAGGCTTTATCAATGAATATTTTTTTTGCCTTTCCTGGTTTAGCATGGTCTGACCAAAACGTTGCACCAAATGGGGGTGTTTGATTTGAGAATTGAAGAGCATCCAATACTGACTTTTCAAAGGGGTAATAAAGTCAAATTTTACTTTGACGGCAGGGAGATTGAGGGCTACGAGGGCGAGCCCATCGCGGCGGCCCTTCACGCCGCCGGGGTCAGGGTTCTAAGGCACAGCCACAAGAAAAAAAGGCCCAGGGGATTTTATTGCGCCATTGGCAACTGCTCATCCTGTTTAATGGTGGTGGACGGCACGCCCAACGTCCGGGTTTGCGTAGAAAAACTAAAAGAAGGCATGCGCGTTGAGACCCAACAGGGGAGGGGTGAGCTAATTGCTAAAGACTGATATAGCAGTTATCGGAGCCGGCCCGGCGGGATTAAACGCCGCCATCGGCGCCGCCTCCATGGGGGCCGGGGTGCTGCTCCTGGACCGGGATGAATTCGTGGGAGGCCAGTTGATTAAACAAACTCACAAATTTTTTGGCTCCAGGGAGCAATATGCTTCCATACGCGGTATGGACATAGGCGGACTGCTTCACGGGAGGGTTAAGGAATTCAAAAGCATTGAGCTGAAGCTTGGTGCCACTGTTTTGGGTTATTATCCGGACGGGGTTGTAATCGCCGAGCACCAGGGGCGCCTAATTAAAATAAAGGCCGAAAGGTATATAGTGGCCACCGGCGCCGCCGAAAAAAACCTGCTTTTTCCCAATAATGATTTGCCGGGGATATACGGGGCCGGGGCCGTCCAGACCCTGACCAACGTTTACGGGGTGCTTCCGGGACAAAGGGTGCTGATGGTGGGCTCCGGCAATATAGGCCTTATCGTAAGCTACCAGCTTATGCAGGCCGGGGTGGAAGTGGCGGGAATCGTGGAGGCTGCCCCCAATATCGGCGGCTATCTGGTTCATGCGGCCAAAGTAAGAAGATCCGGAGTGCCCATATTCACATCTCACACCATCAAAGAAGCATACGGCGCTTCAACTGTGCAGGGGGCCGTCATCTGGCAGCTGGACGAAAAGTGGCAGCCCCTGCCCGGAACGGAAAAGGATATTAAAGCGGATGTTATCTGCCTGGCGGTGGGACTTGCTCCTCTCACCGAGATTCTCTGGCAGGCGGGCTGCAAAATGAAATTCGTTCCGCAACTGGGCGGCCATGTCCCGGTAAGGGATGAGAATATGAAGACCACCTTGCCCGGCGTTTATGTGGCCGGGGATGTCAGCGGGGTGGAAGAGGCCAGCGCCGCCATGGTGGAAGGCAGGATTGCAGGTCTTTGCGCCGCTAAAAGCATGGGTTTCAACGCCGATGGGTATGACGAACTTCACAGTCAGGCTTTGAGACAGCTTGCGGAACTTCGCTCAGGCCCGGCCGGTGAAAAGATTCGCAGCGGACTTAAATTGCTGGTTGGTTAGGGAGGGAGCAGCATGTTGAAAAAAACAGGAGTCCCCACGGCCGGGGACATTCAAAGGGTAACCCCGTCCCCGGAAAGGATGGAAAAGGGGCCGGTGGCGGTTATTGAGTGTTTTCAGAAAATACCGTGCAACCCCTGCTATCTTTCCTGTAAACAGGGAGCCATCGAGGAGTTCAAGGATATAAACGACCTCCCCGGGATTAACCACAGCAAATGCACAGGCTGCGGCATATGTATTGCCAATTGCCCGGGGCTGGCTATTTTCGTGGTGGACAATACCTATTCCGGCGATGAAGGACTGGTGAAGATACCCTATGAATACCTGCCTGTCCCTGAGGTTAATTCCCGGGTGGCGGCCCTGGACAGGGAAGGCCGTAAAATAGGAACGGCCAGGGTGGTTAAGGTGCAGCGCATAAAAGGCCAGGAGCGCACCCCGGTAATCTGGCTTGCGGTTCCCAGGGAGCTGGTTATGTCCGTCAGAAATATCAGAGTGGGGGGACAACAATAATGCCTGATAGAACAATTGTCTGCCGCTGTGAAGATTTAAGCCTGGAAGAGATCAGGGATCTGATAGATAAGGGTTTTAAGAGCATTGACGAGATTAAAAGGATTAGCCGCTGCGGCATGGGCCCCTGTCAGGGCAGGGGATGCCGGCAGATAGTGGCCCAGGAAATAGCCGCCGCCACCGGTAAAAAGCTGGATGAAATTGATATGCCGAAGTTCCGCCCGCCGGTTAAGCCGGTTAAACTGGGCATTTTGTTGGGTGGTGAAACAGAAAATGAGTAAAAAGGCAGACATTGTCATCATCGGCGGGGGCATCCACGGCTGCTCCATAGCATATCACCTGGCCAAAAAAGGGCATAAAAACATTATTCTGCTGGAAAAAAACTACCTGGCCAGCAGCGGCACAGGGCGTTCGGCGGCGGGAATCAGGCACCAGTTCGGCACGGAGATCAACATACGCCTAGCGGCTACCAGCGTGAAAATGATGGAGAATCTTGCACAGGAACTGGACTACTCCCGGGGCATAGATCTGATGCAGGGCGGCTACATGATGCTGGCCTATTCCAAGACCCAGTTGGAGCAATTCAAAACCAACGCGGAACTCCAGAACAGTCTAATGAACGCCGGCACGCAAATTTTAACCGTTGACCAGGTGGTTAAAATATTGCCGGCCATTAATACCGAAGGGCTGGTGGGCGCTTCCTTCAATGAAAGGGACGGCCACGTCGACCCGTTCCACGTGACCCAGGCATACGCGGATGCGGCCACACGGCTGGGAGTGGAAATACTGACCCGCACAGAAGCGGTGGGCATAAAAGTTATCGGTGGCCGGGTCAGCGGTGTGGTAATAAATAGCGGGGAAGTTATCGATACCCCGGTGGTGGTGAACGCCGCCGGGCCGTACGGCGCGATAATAGGAAAAATGGCGGGCATAGACATCCCGCTGTATCCGGAAAGGCACCAGATACTGGTGACCGAGCCCCTGGAGATGTTTTTGCCCTGCATGGTTATTTCCTTCACCCACGGCACCTATTTCAAACAGACCCCTCATGGCAGCCTTTTGATGGGGGTGGGCGATCCGGAGCACGAGGTGAAGGATTTCAATGAGGAATCCACCTGGCAGTTCCTGGAGGATGTGGCAAAGAAAATCACCTACCATATGCCTGTATTGAAAAACGTCCGGGTGGTTCGCCAGTGGGCTGGATTATATGACATAACACCGGACTCCCAGGCTATACTGGGCGGCACCGATGTGGAAGGGTTCTATCTGGACGTGGGCTGGAGCGGCCACGGACTGCAGCTGGGACCGGTGGTGGGCAAACTCATGGCCCAGGTGATTTCCGGCGAACAGCCTGATATCGACATTTCCGTGATGAGCATCGACAGGTTTAAAACCGGGGCGCTTATACCGGAACCGGCGTGTGTATAGCAAGGAGGGGCAGTATGGTCATAGCGGAGGAATCGGCCTGGGACATAGCCAGGGGACAACTGGCTGAAGCCGCCGCCATAGCGGACTTAAGGCCGGATACAGTGAAAATGCTGAGCGAGCCCCAGCGGGTGCTCATAGTTAATTTCCCCGTAAAGATGGATAATGGGAAAACAGTTTTTATGACCGGCTACAGGGTGCATCATAACCATGCCCTGGGCCAGATACAGGGGGGAACCCGGTTCCATCCGGAGGAAACCCTTGAGGACATTAAAGCCCTGGCCCTCTGGATGACGGTGAAGAATTCCCTGAACGGTCTCCCGGCCGGGGGCGGCAAGGGGGGAGTGTGCTGCGATCCCTCCCAATTGTCCCGTTTCGAATTGGAGCGGGTCTGTCGGGCTTACGTCAGGGCTATAGCGCCCCTGATGGGGTCCGGCAGGGACTTTCCAGGGGCGGACATAGGCACCAATGCCGAAACCCAGAGCTGGATGCTGGACGAGTGGGAGCAAATTCACTCCATGAACCACGAGCCTTCCGCTGTCAGCGGCAAAGCGGTTGTTATCGGAGGTTCCCAGGGCCGGGCGGCGGCTACTGGATTGGGGGTGAGCCTGGCGGTCCGGGAGACCTGTAGGGTAACCGGACGGGAAATAAAGGGCTTACGGGTGGCCATCCAGGGTTTCGGCAAGGTGGGGCTCTGGACCGCAAGGATTCTGGAAAGCTATGGCGCGTCCATTGTGGCGGTAAGCGACGTCAAATCGGGCATTTACCGGGGAGAGGGCCTGGATATAACCAGCCTGGAGGAATACGCGGGCAGGGAGCAATTTGTGGCAGGGTTTCCCGGCTCCGCTGCAATCACCAACAGCAATTTGCTGATTTGTGATTGTGATGTGCTGATACCCGCCGCGGTGCAGGGTGTAATTACCGAGGAAAAAGCATCGCAGGTGAAAGCGGGAATAGTGGTGGAGGGGGCCAACGGACCTACCACCAGGGCTGCCGAGGATATTTTAAGACGCCGGGGAGTGGCGGTTATCCCGGACATTCTCGCCAATGGCGGCGGCACCGTAATAGCCTACCTGGAGCGGGTGCAGGGCAATTACAACTATTATTGGACCGAGGAAGAAGTACACCAAAAATATGAAAAAATGTTCGTGAGAACCTATGACGCTGTTTACAACCTGGCCGTGGAAAAGGACATAAGCATGCGCATGTCGGCATGGGTTATGGCTTTGCGCAGGGAGGAGGAAGCAATAATGGCCAGGGGCTGGGTTTGAGATTAAACACCGTACAGCTTTTTCTTTCACGGCGGTAAAAGAGAAAGCTGTACGACAAATCCGTACAGCTTTCTCTTTAATATTGAGAGCAGGAACGGGCTGTTTACATAGCTCCCTTTTCCTTGTAGTATTTTTCAGCGCCGGGGT
>CBEULQ010000006.1:0-17335 GCA_965543975.1 uncultured Desulfocucumis sp.
ACAAGGTAGTTTACGAGTCGGATCCCACTCTTGCCAAGGGAACACAGAAGATTAAAAAAGAAGGGGTAAAAGGAGCAAAAATAGTTGCCGACAGGGTTATAGTAGAGAACGGTTCATCCAGGTTGGAATCACTGCCCACCAGTCTTTACAACCCTCAGAACCGGATAGTTCTGGTGGGAACGGGTGAGAATGTTTCATCTGACCAGCAGGTTGCCGGTACAGAGTCTCACACCCGTCCGGATAGCCCTCAGAACGGGCAAAACGGCCAGGTTACCGCGGGGATCGGGGGTGACCAACATGAACCCCCTCCCGAGGGAGGTATCGTACCGCCGGTGGAAGCGCAAAGCGGACTATGACATTACTTTTCAAAGAGAGCGTGTAGCTCTCTTTTTTTATCTCCTTTTTATTCTATCATTTTCATATCTCACATATTTTTTATATATAGTTTATTGGTAGAAAGGGGTGTAAGCCGTTGATGAAAAAAATAGTCATTGCCGGACGTAATGACAGCGGTAAATCGACCATTCTGGGTGAACTGTACCGCGGCCTGAAGGCCAAGGAATATCAGCCCCTGGCGGTGGGTTCCGGCATACAGGATGAAAAACCTTATTTGCACAAGGGTATAGACGTTACCTATCTTACCGTAGCTGTTCCCGAGCCGGGTATGGACGTGGTGTCGGATATTGAACGGGTCATCAGGAATCACGTCAACCAGATACAGGAAAAAAACAGGTTGATACAACACGCCAGAAAGGCTTTGGAGGAGTTGAACAAAGTCCGGTCGGTGCTGGAATTGGGCAACCTTTCCCAGCGGGATATACCCGACACTTCGGCGCAGCCCGATGTGGTACTGATAGAGGCGGTGGGGATTAACGACGGCTATAAATCAGCCGAATGCAGAAATCTGGCCGACATTCTGATAAGTGTAATACCGGCGGGAATAAAGGGCGAGATAATCATGGAGCAGGGCAGCATACTGCTGGACGAGGCGGATGTCATAGTTGTTACGAAAATCGACGAGACCCCCAGGGACGTGTCCTCCACAACAATCAAACTGCTGCAAAGAATATATAGGCACAAGCCAATCATACCGGTGGTGGCCACCCAGGGAATACATATGGAGATGGTGCTGGAAGAGGTGATAAAGAGGCTTAACGATCCGGTATTTCTGCTGGATAACGCCCGGCTCCAGCCCCAGGCCAAAGTGATAATAGCAAAGGATAAAGGAAAAGTTTAGTGACTTTTTTGTCCTCTTCTGCCGAAGAGGTTTTTTGTTGGTTTTTACAGGTTGCTGCAGTTGCTTGTAAGGAAAAGAAAAAGGATGATATAATTATCAAAAATGTTGACATGGAGAATAGATGAAAAATCATATCTATCCTGCCGGCAGAAGAATTAAGTTGCTGGCTTTACTGGCCGTTGCCCTGGCAGGAACGGCAATACTGGGAAAACTGTATTTTAACGCCCTGATCACACCTGTAGACCCCTCTAAAAAGGGTAGTGAAGTAGTTTTAAACATTCCTCCCAATGCTTCCGGTGCGTATATCAGCCATAAGCTATACCAGGCCGGTCTTACCAGGGGGCCCGAGGTCTTTAAACTATATGCCAGGTATAAGGGGATAACCGGCAAGCTTAAGCCGGGTAAATATGTTTTCAATCCGGCCCAGCCGCTGGAGGAAATCGCTGCCGCCCTGGTGGCCGGCCCGCCTGACAAAATTACTTTTACAGTGCCGGAGGGATATAACTTTCGCCAGCTGGTGGATATGCTGTCTGGGCGGGGTTTGATCGACAGGGGAAAATTTATCAGCCTGGTTTCCCAGGAGGACTTCAATTATCCCTTTTTAGAGGGAGTAACCCCAAACGGTCAGCGCCTGGAGGGTTATCTTTTTCCTGATACATACCATATAGGCAGCAGGACCACTGAAAAAGAAATTATAGAAATGATGCTTAAACGCTTTAAAGATGAACTGTTGAAAATTAATTTTACGGAGAAAACGTCCCGGTTGGGGTTGAGCATACATGAAGCGGTTACCCTGGCCTCCATGGTGGAAAGGGAAGCCCGGGTGGATAGTGAACGGCCTCTAATTGCAGGGGTCATGTTAAACCGTTTGCAAAGGGGAATGATGCTTCAGATTGACGCCACGGTGGAGTATGCTCTGGGTGGCCACAGGGATAAAATATATTACAAGGATCTTGAAACCGATTCACCGTATAATACTTACAAAAATAACGGACTCCCCCCGGGGCCCATCTCCTTTCCCGGAGGGGCTTCCTTGAAGGCGGTGGCCAATCCGGTAACAACTGATTATCTGTATTACGTGGCCAAACCGGATGGAACCCACGCCTTCGCCAAAACCTTGTCCGAGCATAACGCCAACAAGGCCAAATATATTAAATAAGGAAAAGCAAAGTGTTAACGCTTTGCTTTTTTACTGGCAGGTCGCTTTTAAACAGCATTTGGCATTTGGGAAGTGTAAAGTGAGAGGTGCGTTTTTGCTTTAGTCTCCTATGGGATGGTGACGTTTTTGAAGAAACCTGAACTGCTGGCTCCGGCCGGCGACATGGAAAAGTTGAAGGCGGCTGTGGTTTACGGTGCCGATGCGGTGTACCTGGGTGGGAAAAGGTTCGGTCTGCGCATGGGGGCGGAAAACTTTGACTACGCTGAAATGAAGCGGGCGGTGGAATTTGCCCATGAGCGGGGAGTCAAGGTGTATGTAACAGTAAATGTATTTGCTCATAACAGGGACCTGGATAACCTTCCCGGATACCTCGGGGAGTTAAGGGATATTAATGTTGACGGGATAATCGTGGCTGATCCGGGGGTTTTTACGGTGGCTAAAAAGGAAACACCGGACTTGCCGGTGCACGTCAGCACCCAGGCTAATATAACCAACCGGGCCTCGGCCGCCTTCTGGGAATCTTTTGGCGCCCGGCGGCTGGTGCTGGCCAGGGAACTTTCTCTGGAGGAAATAGCCGGTATCAGGGAGTCGGTATCACTGGAACTGGAGGTTTTCATACACGGTGCCATGTGTATATCATATTCCGGCAGGTGTTTGCTTAGCAATTATATGACAGGCCGGGATGCCAACCTGGGGGATTGCGCCCAGGCTTGCCGCTGGCGCTACGCCCTACAGGAGGAAAAAAGGCCGGGGCAGTATTTCCCTGTGTGGGAGGATGAACGGGGGACTTATATTTTAAGTTCCCGGGACCTATGCCTGCTGGATTACATTCCCGATCTCATCCGGGCCGGTGTGGGCAGCTTTAAGATTGAAGGGCGGGTAAAAGGGGTTCATTATGTGGCCACGGTGGTGAAGGTTTACCGGCAGGCCATTGACCGCTTCATGGCGGATCCTGAAGGATACAGCACCGACTCCGTCTGGTTGGAGGAATTGGGCAAGGTAAGTAACAGGGATTATACCACTGGATTTATTTCGGGGCTCGCCGGGGCCGAAGGCCAGGGGCACCTGGATAAAATTTATCGCCGGCAATACACTTTTGTGGGGATGGTGGCGGGTTACGATACTTTTTCAGGTATGGCTGAGGTACAGCAGCGCAACCGTTTTGCTGCGGGTGAGACACTGGAGGTGCTGGCTCCCCCGGGAAAACCCCAGGGTATTTTCAAGGTGGAAAAAATATATGACGAAGAGGGCAGCGAGATTGAAACCGCTCCCCACCCCTGCCAAAAAGTGCTGCTGCCGGTGCCCTTCCCGGTGGAACCTTACAGCATGTTAAGGCGAAGGGACCAATAAGGTTAGGGGCTGCTCCTATATTTCACCTGGCATTTGGAAGTGAGAGGTGAGATGTTAATTTGAACGGCCTTTGGAGGTTTTTTGTATAGATTCAACTCTTTCCGGCTAAGCTATTTTCAAATGGCTAATTCTGGAAGGATTGAATTCAATGGATATAGTTATATCGAAGAGGCTGGTGTGGACCTTTTCACTGCTGGCCTTTTTTTTCTTGATGCTCACTGCGCGACTGGGCTACATTCAGATCGCCGGTGGGGAAATGTATGCCCGCCAGGCCCTGGAAAGGGAGACGGACAAAATCGTTCTGGAGGATTTCAGCCGGGGGATGATTGTTGACAGGAATTTTAATTCTTTGACCGGATCTCATAAGGCCAACCGGGTGATGGTGTTTCCCCGTCTGGTAGCAGATAAGGCTTTAGTTTCATCCGGATTGGCCTCGATACTGCGGGTTGAGGCCGGAGAAATCAGGAAGTTGATTTCTTACGGACCTGCGCTGCTTCCCTATCCCCTGGATGCGAAGCAGGCTTCGGCTGTCAAACAGCAGGACTGGGAAGGTGTAATGGTTGCACCTGTGAATTTCCGTTATGGCGTAAGGCCCCTGGCCATCCAGGTGGTGGGCCACCTGGGCCGGGTGCGGGATAATGCAGAGAGGGAAAGATTGGCACAGCAGACAGGCAGGAGCTACAAGCTTAGCGACTGGGTGGGCCGCCAGGGACTTGAAAAGTATTACGAACAGGTATTGAAAGGGGACAGTCCTGCTGCCAGCGCCAGACTATACCTGGACGCCGCCGGTAAAGCTCTGCCGGGCCTGCCGCTGGAAGTCAACTCGACAGGAGTCGACCCCTCCCGCGGCAATGTGATTACCACCCTGGACGCCGCTATTCAGTCCAAAGTGGAGGAAATTATGGATCGCCGGATGGAAATGGGCGCGGTGGTGGTCATGGATCGCAGCGGGGACTTGCTGGCCATGGCCAGCAGACCTGTTTACAACCCGGCCCCTGGTAAAATTGATAACTATTTAAGCCGCAGCAACGATGCATTTCTAGACCAGTGCACTGACCTGTTTCAGCCGGGTTCCATTTTTAAGGTGGTGGTGGCTGCAGCCGCTTTGGAGGAAGGTTTAGTATCAGAAGACACACTTTTTTACTGTGGCGGGCATGAAGACAGGCTGATATCCTGCTGGCATCCGGGACACGGTGAAATCACCTTTGCCAGGGCCTTTGCGGATTCCTGCAACCCTACCTTTGCCAGGCTGGGGCTAAAACTGGGGGCTGAGAAAATAATAGAGTATGCCGGGCGGCTGGGGTTGAACAACCAGGCAATCACAGGCTACCCTCTGCCCCGCAAAAAACAGCAAGATTTTGAGCTAATCGCGGGTAAATACAATCTTGTCAACAGCAGCGTCGGTCAGGGACCGGTATTGGCCACCCCGGTGCAGATATCGGCCATGATCAACACAATAGCAAATGGCGGTGTGTATAGACAGCCACGGCTGATCAGCAGGATTACCGGCCCTGGACAAGAAAAATTGATTCCGCAAGGGGAAGGAGTAAGGGTGCTCTCTCCTGAAAACGCAGGCAGGCTTCAAAAGCTTCTGGGCATGGTGACAGCTGATGGCGTGGGGAAGGAAGCCTACGTACCGGGATTCGGCAGCGCGGGTAAAACCGGTTCGGCTCAGTTGGGGGATGGAGGCGATGCGGTCAACGCCTGGTTCTCCGGTTATGTCCCCAGGGAAAATCCCGAATATATTATCACCGTACTGGTAAGAAACGGCAAGAGCGGGGGAGAAACCGCCGCGCCGCTATTCAGGGAGATCGCCCGGGAAATAATGAATCTAAAAAAGGGGCCTTCGGCCCTATCTTAATTTAAAAAGGGGCTGCCGCCCCTCGGGACTATCGGTCCCTCACCCCGCTCTAAAGTGTAAGGGGGACGCCCCCTTACCATCCCCTTAGGGAATTATCCACTTGGATAATTCCCTATCTCTTAAAAAACATTAGGCAATAACTAATGAAAATTTAGAATTATTTCGCTGAGAATTAAAATATGTAACGTCTTTGATTGACTGCCTAATGAAAGTATAGTAGGATAATAGTATATTTTTTCAGCCGGGAGGCAGTGTGAGATATGATTGTTAAAGGAGACCAAATCCGCGCCATGCGTGAGGAACGCGGCTATACGCTGCAGGATCTGGCACGCCGGGCAAGCCTGTCTCTATCCTATCTCAGCGAAATTGAAAGAGGCTCTAAGCGCCCATCACTTAAAACCATAGACAAACTGGCCTCTGCCCTTAATGTTTCGAAAGCCCAACTTATCGAGGGCGATGTGATAGACACAGGACTTTCCCTGGGGGATAAAATCCGCCTCATGCGTGGTGAAAAGAATCTTTCTCTGCAGGATTTGGCGGTAAAGGCGGGTATTTCACTGTCATACCTCAGCGAAATAGAGCGCGGCACAGTTTATCCGGCACTTAACACCCTGAAAAGGATTGCCGAGGGATTGGGTGTGCACCCGTCGGCGGTGATGGGGCAGGAAGGGTCCCTGGGCCACAAACTTAAAGCCCTGCGGGAAGAATACGGACTTACCCAGGCCCAGCTTGCCAACCTGGCAGGGGTAACCGCCGGATTAATCGGTCAGATAGAGCAGGGAAAGGTCCAGCCATCGCTTAAAACTCTTGAAAAACTGGCTGAGGTTATGGGTGTATCTCCATGCTATTTCATTATGGAACCTGGCGCCGTGGATCAGATGTTAAGTCTTATGAACCCGGAGTTAAGAGAACTTCTGATGCACCCCAATGTCCAGGCCGTATTGAATCTGATTTGCAACCTCAATGAAAAAGAACTGCAGTTTGTGCTGAATTTTATCCAGTTATTTAAAAAATCCGAGTTAAGCTGACCGGCTCCGTGTTTATGAATCATGTCAAAATTGTATTATATTACGGAGGTTACAATGCCAGCATATGTGGTGCCGGAACTCTGCCTGGGCTGCGGGGCGTGTGCCGAAATATGCCCCAAAAAAGCGATAACAGTACTGCTGAAAAGAGCCAGGGTGGATATAGCACTGTGTGATGACTGCGAGGAATGCATTTTTATTTGCCCCAACGGGGCCATAACCGGCGGATGATGGAGGTGTGAATCCTGTATGCCAATATATGACTACCGCTGTAAAAAATGTGGGAACAGGTTTACGGTGATGGTCAGCATCAGCGACCGTGACAAAGTAACCTGCCAGAAATGCGGCAGCCCTCAGGTGGAGCAGTTAATATCAGCCTGTTCCGTTAAAGTGGGAAATTGCGGCGCTTCCCCCGTTAAGACCGGCGGCGGTTGAGGAATATAAAATTAGGACGCCGTTGGCAGTCCTTTAAAATTGCAAAGGAGAGATAAATTTGGCACTGGAATTAAACGAAAGCAACTTTGAAGCGGAGGTCTTGAAATCGGGTATTCCGGTACTGGTGGATTTCTGGGCACCCTGGTGCGGGCCCTGCCGCAGTATGGCGCCGATTATTGAGGAACTGTCCAATGAGTATCAGGGCAAGGTGAAAATTACAAAGTTAAACGTAGACCAGAACCAGGAGATTGCCCGCCGTTTCGGCGTAATGAGCATTCCCACCCTGATTATGTTTAAAAACGGGCAGAATGTGGGCCAAACCGTGGGGTTGACCCCCAAGACACTTCTTGCCAAAAAGCTGGATGCCCTTATTGAAGAGTAAATTGCACTTATTTTAAGAACAAAACAAACAGCGCCTTAAAGCTAGCAGGCGCTGTTTTTATTTTATTAGCGGCGCTTTGTTATGTGTTCCGAGGATAAAACCCCGGGACCTGGCTAAAAGCATATCCGATGCAGGCTGGAGCGAGTTCTGCAATGCTCTGCTACAAAGCGGAAGAGGCTGGTAATAGGGTAGTCAAGGTAAACCCATCCGGTACTTCACTGAAGCGCTTTTTCCAGTTCGGAAGGATTGTAGCCCATTATAACCTTACTGCCTACGGTGACCACGGGAACCGCCAGCTTTCCGGTTTTCTGGACCATTTCGTCCCTGGCCCGCTGATCCGCAGCCACATCCTGCTCTGAATATTTTACACCTTTTTGTGAAAGAAACTCCTTCACCGAGCGGCAATGGGGTCAGGTGGGCGTTGTGTATACGGTTACCTGCTGTTCCTGCATACGAATACCTCCGGTAATTTTTTTAATATTTTATCTTGTGTGCCGAAATATATACTGCCCTGAAAAACATTTTGTGTTTGACAGCTTGCTTTTACTGCGGTAATCAGCAGGGAAACAGCATTGCGCAACATAATTAGGTATTATAATGTTTTCCAAAAATCTTGTCGGGAGTTGTTCCCCTTGCGGTTTAAGTCAAACACGAAGTTTTTCTTCCTGTTGATGAGGTTTATAGTCATGGTGCCCTGCATGGCCGCCGCCCTTTTCCTGGAAAAGCCCTCTCCGGAGCGCCTGGCCGTTATGGCGGGGAATATGGCTATTCTGATCATCTGGATGCATCTGAGAGAATTTAGGCCGGGAGGGTTAAACCGTCTACTTCGGTTCAACTACGCCCGTCAAAAGGTATCTCCCGGCGGCGGGGCCAATGGCCTTATACCGGTTGTATTTTATCTTGTGGATGTGGCGCTGCTTTTCACATTAGAACAAAACTCAAGGTTTATTCTTAATTATTACCTGCACTTTCTTTATTTTGTTCTGCTGGTCAACGCCGGTGTAAACCTTCCCAAGGTGCACGGCCTGGCGGTCAATGCCATGACCTTTGTATTGTCCATGGTCAAATTTGTGCAACTGCTGGCCGTTAATAATACTCCCTTTAATTTTTCCGCGGCCATGTTCAGTTTTTTCACAGGTATTCTCACAATGCTAATAATCAGTTACGCCAAGACCATGTTCCAGGAAAAGGAAAAGGTTGAAATGCTTTACGGGGAGTTGAAACAATACGCTTCAAGGGTAAGGGAACTGTCCGTAGCGGGGGAAAGAAACAGGATTGCCGGGGAACTGCACGATATAATAGGTCATTCTCTTACCGCACTGGTCATGGAGCTGGAAATATGCGCCAGGATCATGGCAGAGGATCCCCGGAAAGCCCATGATATTGTTAAAAGGGCCATCGAATATGCCCGTAGCGCGCTGGTCAATGTAAGGAGGGCTGTGGATGCCCTGAGGCCGGGTGAGTTGGAGAAAAAAGACCTGCGTTCAGCCCTGGTTGGCCTTGTGGAGGAATTTTCCGTCAGTTGCGGAGTTGCAGTGGAATTGGATTTAAAGGCGGTTGGCGACTTTTCCCCCATGGCTGAACTGGCGCTGTTCAGGGCCGTACAGGAGGCGTTGACCAACTCCCTCCGGCATGGCAGAGCCACCGCCATAAAAATAGACACGGTGACATATTCAGACTCAACCGTAATAAAAATATGCGACAACGGCGCAGGTGACGCCAATTCTATCCCGGGACACGGACTGAAGGGTATGAGGGATAGAGTAGAGACGGCGGGAGGTCGGGTTACATACGGCCCGGGGGAAAACGGCGGCTTCACCGTTGAAATCAGATTACCGAATGATGATGGAAACAAAAAAGCTCTGGAGGCGAGCGCCCGTGGATAAAATAAAGGTGCTGGTGGTTGATGATCAGGAGATTATCACCCGGGGACTGAAGATGATTCTTGAAGCGGAGGATGACATCATTGTAACCGGGACTGCGGCGGATGGCCGTGAGGCCTGTGAAATGTGCAAGCGCCAGCAGCCCGATGTGGTTTTAATGGACATAAAAATGCCTGTTATGAATGGAGTCGAGGCTACAGGCAGGATAAAAAAAGACTTTCCAGGCACCAGTGTGCTTATCCTTACCACATTCAATGAAGAGGCCTACATATTTGACGCCCTGGCCGGAGGAGCTTACGGCTACCTGTTGAAGGAATCCACTCCGGAAGAGATTGTAACGGCGGTGAGGACGGTGTACAGGGGGGGAGCACTACTGCAGCCCGGGGTGGCCGACAGGGTGATGGGGCGGTTTTCCCGCATGGCCCGAAAGCCCGCCGGCGATCAGGTGGACCTTAGGGCAAACCAGCTCACGGAACGGGAAAAAGAAATCGCCCGGCTGGTGGGGGAGGGTAGAAGCAACCGTGAAATAGCGGCGGAGCTTTATTTGAGCCAGGGCACGGTGCGCAATCAGTTAAGCAGCATACTGGCCAAGCTTGAGCTGAGGGACAGAACCCAGCTGGCCATTTTCGCCATAAAAAACAACCTGGTTAAACCGGATTAATGACTCGTTTGTCTTGGAGATTGCAGGAGCAAGGCTCACAACCCGGTTCTGACCGGGCCGGCATACCCCCTTTGCGGGGATTTTCTTTTTTATGAGACTAAAATATTAGTGACAGATGTCATGCCGGCCGGCTGTATGTAGTGAGTGCAGTAACATGACAGTCCGGTTGGAAAATAGTAGAATTACCGTGAAAAGTTTAGAGGAGGGTGTTCCGCCATGAATAGAAATTTACTCATGGTTATCATAGCCGTGCTGGCCCTGGCGCTGCTGGCGGCAGGCTGTCTGAGAGCCGCCCCATTGCAGACCTATCGGGAGGCGGTGCAGAGGACCGGGGAAATCAACAGCGGAAATAAGATGGTGCAGTTCAGCCACAGCATGGAATTCAGCGGGCCCGGCCTTACCGAAGAGGTCAAGAAAAACCTGGAGATGTTTCAGGAGGCAAAGGGCGGTTTCACCGTTAAATACGACCGGGAGAAAAAATACAGCGTTATTGACGGCCATGTGGATATGATGGGCATGGGGTTCGACCTGAAGACCTACCGGCAGGGGAACACCATGATTATGATGCTGCCGATGTTTACAAAATACCTGGTGGTGGACGTCAAACCCGGGCCTGACCAGAGCGGGACCTGGGCGGAGGCGGGAAGGAAGCTGGAAAAAGTCTGGGAAGGCATGGTCACCGCCGACAATATAGCCCGGGATAAAGACAGGCTGGTTTCCACCCCCGAGGGAGAGGTTAGGACCACGGCGTACAACATCACCCCCAACCCGGAAGAAATCAAGAGGCTCATTGCCGCCAGCGTGGACATCATCACATCGGACAACGGGATAAGGGCGGCCATTCTTGACAATATAATCAAGTATGGCGGGGAGAAGGGGCTAACCAGGGCTGAGGCGGAAAAATTCCTGGACGAATTCATGGAGAATTTCCGCAGGGACATGGACGATCTGGAAATAAAGAGTTTTAAACATACCGTCTTCATCGACAAGGACAATCGTCTGGTGGCGGAAAACAGCCGCGCCGAGGCCTCCATGACTTCCGAGGGAATAACTGTGCATACTGTTTTTGAAATTAACATTCAACACTGGGCTTTCGGGGCGGAGGTAACGCCGGAAGTACCGGAGGTTAATGAACACAACAGCTTCAGGGTTGAAAAGTTTGACCAGAACACCCCCAGGCTGTTTGAGGGGATGCTGAAAAATACGCAGTGGAAAGCGGGGCAATGAGCATGTTGGAAATTCAAAACCTGGTCAAAAAATACAATGGCCATGTGGCGGTGGACAACATCAGCCTGAACATAGAAAAGGGGGAACTGTTCGGACTGCTGGGACCCAACGGGGCCGGCAAGTCCACCACCATATCCGTTATCAGTACGCTGCTGAAGCCCACCTCCGGCAGCGTGCTGGTAAACGGCCACAGTGTTGTAGCCTGTCCTGACAGGGTGAGGGGTATAATCGGACTGGTGCCCCAGGAAATCGCCCTTTACCCCATGCTGACCGCCGGGGAGAATCTGGCCTTTTTCGGCAGGATGTACGGGCTCGGGGGAGGCAGATTAAAAGACAGGGTGAAGCAGGTTCTGGATATAGTGGGCTTGTCGGAGCGGTCCGGGGAAAAGGTGGCCACCTTTTCCGGGGGTATGAAGAGAAGGATCAATATAGGTGTGGGAATGATGAACATGCCGGAGCTGCTGATCCTGGACGAACCCACGGTGGGTATAGATCCTCAGTCCCGCCGCCACATCCTGGATACGGTGAAGGAACTGAACAGCCGGGGCATGACTGTGATATACACCAGCCATTACATGGAGGAAGTGGAGTACCTCTGCCGCAGGGTGGGCATTATGGACCGGGGCAGGCTGATCGCTTTGGGAAGCAAGGAGGAACTGAAAAAGCTTGCGGGGGAAAAGGAAACCCTGGAAATAAAGGTTGTGGACAGCGTCCTGGTAGAGCCAGGGGCCTTTAAAAGTCTGCCCGG
Source organism: uncultured Desulfocucumis sp. (assembly GCA_965543975.1). Classification (GTDB taxonomy): domain Bacteria; phylum Bacillota; class Desulfotomaculia; order Desulfotomaculales; family Desulfocucumaceae; genus Desulfocucumis. The sequence goes on from CBEULQ010000006.1 coordinate 11,969, forward strand.
GGTGGAAGGGGCATCCTGCCGGGAGGACAGGATAACCCTGGTGACTTCCGGCGCCGGCGGGTTGTTACCGGAGGTCCTGGCCTTGCTGGAGAAAGAGAGGGTTAAAATCAAATCCATAAACATACTTGAGCCGGACCTGGAAAGCGTATTCTTGAGGCTTACCGGCAGTGCTCTTAGGGACTGAAAGCGGGGGTTGGGCACATGTGGCTGCTGCATCTGGCCTGGAAGGACTTCCTGCTGGTGGTGAGGGATAAAAAGGCGCTGGTCATACTTCTAGCCATGCCGCTTATTCTAACCGGTATACTGGGGTTTGCCCTGGGGGGAGTATTCAGCTTAAACGAAGAAAGCATTGAACGGGTGAATATAGCCGTGGTCGTGGGGCGGCAGGGGGGTGACTCCGCCTATGAGATGCTGGTTGACCGGGAGACCCGGCAAAGGATAGAAAAAGCCGCCGGTAAAATCAACCTGGAGGACGTTTTTATCAATGATTTTTTGGAAAGCCCTGATATAAAGAAATACATATCGTACAAATTGCTAAAGGAAAATGCAGCCCTGGAGGAACTGGCGGGGGGCAAAATTGACGGGGTTGTTGTTTTGCCCGGCAATTTCTCCAGGGAATATGTTACCGGCAGAAATGTGAGTATTACGGTCATCACCGGCTCCGGCAACGCTGTTAAAGAATCCATACTGCACAGCGCGGTGAAGGGGTTTGCGGACAGTCTGTCCATACCACGGATTGCCTTAAGTGTGCTGGCGGAGGAACTGGTACGCCAGGGCATGGGCAGGGAGGTGCTGGAAGTTTCCGGGGACAATGTCAAAAGCATGGTCCAATCTTCCCAGACCGCGGTGAACTTCAGCTCCAAGGCTGAAAAGGGGAAACAGCCCGTGTCGGCGCTGCAGTACTACAGCGCGGCCATGGCAATGATGTTCATACTGTTTGCCGCCGGTTTTGCCGCCAATTCATTCGTGGAGGAAAGGGAGGAGCAGACCATGGCAAGGCTGCTCCTTTCGGGCAGGAACAAGTGGCTCATTGCCGCGGGCAAGGGGCTGGGGTTTTTTCTGGTGGCACTTATGCAGATGTCGGTAATGATCGTTTTCACCAGCGCGGTGCTGGGGGTAAGCTGGGGCAGCCACCTGCCGTCCCTGGCCGGCCTGACCTTATCAGTGGTTTACGCCGTGGCCGGCCTGGGAATTTTCACTGGTTCAATAGTTAAAACCAGAAGAGGTGTTGAACTCTTCCAAATGCTGGTGATACAGGTGATGGCCCTGCTGGGTGGAAGCTTTATGCCCCTGTACGTGATGCCCGGCTTTTTAAAAGCCGCCTCGGCCTTTACCATAAACGGCCAGGCGCTGAGCGGATATCTGAGGCTGATGGAAGGGGCCGGCCCGGAGGGCGTGACGCCTGCGGTAGCAATGCTGCTGGCCGGGGGAACCCTGCTGTTCGCCCTGGGGGGAGCGCTGCTTAAACCGGAGCGGGGAGGTTGTTAACTGTGAAAAAGGTAATTTATCTGGCTGCTGGCAAGCTTTTCAGGATGCTGCGGGAGCCCCGGCTGTTTATTATGATGCTGGTGCTGCCCCTGGGTTTTGCTTATGTCACGGGCAGCATAGAAACCTCCGGCACCAGCAGAATTCCAATAGTCATAACGGACCTCGACAAAAGTCTGTATTCCCGCAACCTGGCGGCGGAACTCCAGCAAGGCTTCTCTTACGATGTATCACTGACGGACAGAGGGGCCGCCCTGAAGGAAATTCAAGACAACCGGGCGCTGGCGGCCTTTGTGATACCCCAGGGCTTTGCCGGGGACATTGAAGCCGGGAGAACCCCCCGGGTAGAACTTTACACAGTTGCTGAGTCCGGGGAGGTTTTCGCAGCCAGAAGCGCTTTTCAGTCGGCCCTGAACAAGGTGGTATCCGGAAGCGCCATAGCCGGCCTGGTGGTGGAGGAATTAACCCGGGTGAAGGACGTGGCCGGCATCGAGGAGGATATGCGGAAGAGGGCCTATGACAGTGCTGCCGCCAAGTGGTATCCCGAACCCCCGGTCAGCGTGGTGCAAAAGGAAATGGGCGCTGAAGCCCCGGCTGATTACAATAAAGCTGCCCATGCATCAATAGGTTTTACCCTGTTTTTTTCCATGTACACAATGATATTCGGAGTGGGGGAAATACTGACGGAAAAGAAGAACGGCACCTGGCAGAGGCTGTTGAGCATGCCACTTACCAGATGGCAGATGCTTTCCGGAAATTTGCTGGGGTCCTTTAGCGCCGGATACCTGCAGCTTTTACTGCTTCTGCTGGCGGGTAGGCTGTTTTTCGGGGTAAATTGGGGAGGCGGCGATATCCTGCCGGTCTTATTGATAGTGGCAGCCTTTGTTTTTTGTGTAACCTGCCTCGGCCTGCTACTTTCAGGGTTGGTTAAAACGGACAGGCAGCTGAACGCCCTGACCCCAGTTCTGCTGGTCAGCACCTCCATGCTGGGCGGGTGTTTCTGGCCCCTGGACATAGTGCAGTCAAAATTACTGTTGACGGCTGCGAAATTCGTTCCCCAGACATGGGCGATCAGTTCCCTGGAAGGTATCATTGCGAAGGGGCAGACATTTGGCGGGGTTCTCCTTCCGGTGGGTGTCATGTTACTGATGGGGTTGTTGTTTTTTATCGCCGGGCTTTTTACATTGAGGTGGGAGAACTGAGCGACGGGATTTTTTAAATTATCCTTGCCAGTGGATCCGTCAGGCGTTTAATTTAATCACAGAAGAGTGAGGCGAGTATTTATGTATCAATATAAAGTAATAGCCACAGTGAAGGAAATTCTGGGAGAAGGGACCTGCCCTCTCGGACACAAGGTGGGCGATACTTTTGAATTTGCGGAATACACTCCGGCGGGACTATGTCATTTTGCTTATGAATCAATTCATTCAGCGGTGGCGGTGATCCTGTACGGAGGGAGATTTCCCTGGGCCAAGGAAGGGCAGCCCATCACCTGGGGCTGCCCTGATCCCGAACGGACTGTGGTTTTTGAGCTTAAAAGGGTAGAGCGGGAATCCAAATAGAAGCAATCTAGCAAATCAAGACTGCAGCATCCTCTGCACCTCCGCAATGTCATCCACCGGTTGACGGCAGGCGAAATTCTGGCAAATGTAAAAGGTGGTTTTGCCGTCCAGGGGGGACATATCGCTGGTAAACGGGGCAATTTGCTCCAGTTCTTGATACTCTTGCCCAGGCAGACGGAATAAGAATACGGTGTCCGGGATGAATATCCGCCGTATATCAGTTAATTCCCCCCGGACATGCCCGCTATCCCGCTTTGACACCACCACCACTTCCCTGCCAGGGCTTAAGGCATATTCCAGAGCCATTAATAAGTGGCAGTGGCCGGCGGGGTAGTGTTTGACATTGCCCGAAAAACTTTCAAACAAGGTTTCGGCCATTAAATCGTATTCATTTTTAGCCGCCAGCCGTGCCAGCCTTAATAGATTAAGGGCCGATACGGAATTGCCGGAGGGTGTGGCGCCGTCATATATCTCCTTGGGGCGGGCCAGAAGTTCCTCCCCGTCGCTGCCGTAGAAGAAATAACCTCCGTGTTCTCCATCCCAGAATAGCCGGTTCTGTTCCTCCTGCAGTTCGAGGGCCTGTTTGAGCCATGACGGCCGTTGATCCGCCTGGTAGAGTTCAATTAGAGCCCATACCAGGTAGGCGTAATCATCTATATAAGCCGGGTAGGCAGCCTCCCCGTCCCTGTAGCGGGCCAGCAGGCGGCCGTCTTCCCGCCGCAGCCGGGTTAGTATGAATTCCGCGGCCCGGATGGCCGCGTCCAGATATGATTGCTCATTAAGTATTGAGAAGCCCCTGGCCAGGGCGGCAATCATGAGTCCGTTCCAGGAAGTCAGTATTTTGTCGTCTTTGTGGGGGTGAATTCTTTTTTCCCTAACGGCAAAGAGTTTTTGCCTGGCTTCTGCCAGCTTTTTTTCCCATTCCCCCGGGTCCATGCCCGGGTTGAAATTATTTTTGTCCCGTTTGATTCTATTCAGTATATTGTGTCCTTCAAAGTTGCCCTTTTCCGTAACATCATACCACAGGCTAAAAAGCCTTCCCATTTCTTCACCCAGTATGTTTATTATTTCTTCCGGTGTCCATACATAAAATTTCCCCTCCACACCTTCAGAATCGGCGTCTTCCGCGGAGTAAAACCCTCCTTCGGGGGAGGTCATGTCCCTTAGCACATAAGTAAAAATCTCCCCTGCAACTCTTGCGTAACGCTCCTTGTCCGTTGCCTGGTATACCTCCAGGTAGAGCATGGCCAGCAAGGCGTTGTCGTATAGCATTTTTTCAAAGTGGGGCACCAGCCACTTCCGGTCCACTGAGTAACGGGCGAAGCCGTATCCCAGGTGATCGTAAATTCCCCCGTCGTGCATACTCCGCAGGGTTTTTTCCACTATGGAAAGGGCTTCCCTATCGCCGGTCCTTTTCCAGTAACGGAGCAGGAAGGCCATGTTGTGCGGGGTGGGGAACTTGGGCGCTCCGCCGAAGCCGCCGTATTCCGGATCAAAGCTTTTTTTCAGGGTTAAATACGCTTTGTTTAAGGTGTCCTGATCAAGTTTCCCTGATTTTTCGCCGTGGAATTGTGGCCGCACCGCATCTGCTATGTATTCGCCGGCGTTTATTATTTCCTCCCTGTTGGCGGTCCACTGTTTGTGTACCTGTTCCAGTAGTTCCATAAGTCCGGGGCGCCCGTAATGACTGTGTTTGGGAAAATAGGTCCCAGCGAAGAAAGGTTTTTTATCCGGGGTCATGATTATGGTGAGAGGCCATCCGCCACTGCCGGTCATGGACTGGCAAACAGTCATGTAGATATGGTCCACATCAGGCCTTTCCTCCCGGTCAACTTTTATGGACACAAAGTATTTGTTCAGCAGCCCTGCCACTTCCTCATCCTCGAAGGACTCCCTCTCCATTACATGGCACCAATGACAGGTGGAATAACCTATGCTGAGGAATACCGGCTTGTCTTCCTTCCTTGACTTTTCAAATGCCTCATTTCCCCAGGGGTACCAGTCTACAGGGTTGTTTTTATGCTGAAGCAGATAAGGGCTCTTCTCATTTGCAAGCCTATTAGCCATAAAAAAATAACCTCCCAAAACCTTTTGAGGTTATTATCCCAAAAAGAACTTACAAAGATATGAACATTACTTTGCAAATTCATTACAATACTGGATTTAACGGGATGGATTGGAACATTTTAATAGTCCCATAAAGAACTTATACGTCTTTTTATTTTACAGATTTTGCAAAAGAAAATTACTTGGTGAAATATAGGAAGATTTGTAGTTGCATTTCCTGTAAAATATGTATGTGATAGAATAATTGCCGGAG
>CBEULQ010000007.1:0-17141 GCA_965543975.1 uncultured Desulfocucumis sp.
GGCAACAATATTCAAGGCCATCGCGGAGCGATTTCGTTCTTCTCCTGTCTCAACTTGTTGAGACAGGAGAACCGTCCCCTTGTCTGCGGATAGGCACACATGAAAATATAGTTCCGTAGGCTCATTTTTATTTTTTTTTATTGCAGTTAAAGGGTTTGTGGTATTATTATAGAATAAGTGGGGGAAAGTGGTGGAAAGTGGAGTCCAAGTGTAGCACGGTGGGTGAGACAGTAATGTTCATGGGTGAATTTCAACATGCCATTGACGCCAAGGGAAGGCTCTTCATGCCCGCCCGTTTCCGCGAGGGGCTGGGGGAGAGGTTTGTCCTGACCAAGGGTCTGGATGGCTGTCTTTTTGTTTTTCCCCCAAGGGAATGGGACGCCCTGGAACAAAAAATACGCTCCCTGCCAGTAACCATGAAGGACGCCAGGGCTTTCAGCCGCTTTCTATTTGCCGGTGCCAGCGAATGTGAAGTGGATAAACAGGGAAGGATTCTTATACCGGCCAATCTTAGGGAATACGCAGGGCTAGAAAAGGAAACCATGATAATAGGTGTATCTTCCAGGGTAGAAGTCTGGTCTGCGGCCAGGTGGCAGGAGTACAACGAGGGCGCTGCCGGGTCGTTGGAGGAAATAGCGGAAAAAATCGGAGGATTTGACCTGGGGATCTAAGGTAAAGGGACACACCTTCTGGTGTTGTCAAAAGTCGCTACTTTTAAACAGAGTAGTGAAGGAATGTCCCTTAAATTTACCAATTTATAAATTTTACTGGAAAAGAATGATGGAAGTTATGGACGTAGGGCAAGCCCCCTCTGGATTCATACATGTACCCGTGCTGCTGCATGAGGTTATGGAAGGGCTAAAGCCCTTTCCAGGGGGGATATTTGTTGACTGTACCCTGGGTGGAGGCGGACACAGCACCGAGATACTGAAAAGGACAACACCCGGAGGGAGGCTCATAGGGCTTGACCAGGACGCTGACGCCATTGCTGCGGCCAGTGATAAACTGGGGAACTACGGGGACAGGGTGATTCTGGTCAGAGAAAATTTCAGCCGCCTGGACCAGGTGCTTGACGGCATCGGTATCAGTGAGGTAAACGGTATACTGTTTGATCTGGGAGTAAGCTCCTACCAGTTGGATAACCCCGCAAGGGGATTCAGTTATATGCACGATGCTCCCCTGGATATGAGAATGAACCGGGAAAATCGTGAAACTGCCAGGGATATCGTTAATAATCTGCCGGAAAAGGAACTTTCCCGGATAATCAGGGAATACGGCGAGGAGAAACATGCCGCCAGAATTGCGTCTTTTATTGTCAGGGAAAGGGGAAAAAGCCCCATTGAGACCACCCTCGGGCTGGTGGAGGTTATTAAAAGCGCCATTCCCGCCAGGGACAGAAGAGAAGGGCCGCATCCGGCAAAAAGGACATTTCAGGCTTTGAGAATTGCGGTAAACGACGAACTCGGAATTATCAGGGAGTCTCTTGTTGCTGCCGTAAACCGCCTGGCTCCGGGCGGGCGTGTTTGTGTCATCACATTTCATTCCCTGGAGGACAGGCTGGTAAAAGAAACATTCCGGAAGATGACACGCCCGTGTATCTGTCCCAGAGACTTTCCGGTCTGCGCCTGCGGCAGGGAGCCGGTTATAAGGGATGTGGCGCCCAGGGGTGTAACACCTTCGGTGGAAGAGATTAATAATAATCCCCGTTCACGCAGCGCCCGGCTGCGTATAGCAGAGAAAATTCCAAGTTCTAAACAGACTGGAGTGTGAATAAGCTGTGATAGTAGCGCAAGAGCGGTACGAGCATTACAGCCTGCCCGAGGAAGACCGCCGGATTAACCGGCGCCCGCGGCGCGGCCCGCTGCCCCGTAAAGGCCAGGTTATGCTTGCCGGACTGGTATGTATAATCTTTTGCACCGGTATCATGATTGCATTTTACTATACCCAGGTGCTTATCACAGGTTATAAAATATATCGTCTGGAAAAAGAACTTGCCAGGCTTCAGCAGGAGACAAACCAGCTAAACGAAGGAATTAACCGGCTGACTTCCCTGGAATACGTGGAAAGGGTGGCAACCACCAAACTGGGGATGGTAAGGCCGGATAATAAAAACGTGGTGCTGATTAACGCAGACATAACCAGCCAGGATGACCGGCAGGCGGGAGCCGCAGCCGGCACGGATGCTGAAAAGCCTAAAGGGGAAGAGGCGGAAAGCAAGCCGCAGGAAAAAAGGAACCATATGCTTCAGGCCTTTGTAAATCTGATGGGGCATATACGGGGATAAATTGGTCAAGCCTTCGGGTGGGTACTTCTAAGGAGGAGAGCTATGCGCACTACGGGCATAGTGGTCCGGAAGAGGCTCACCTGGCTTTTTTTAATCTGTGTTTTGGCCCTGCTGGGTTTAATATTCCGGTTGGCCTGGATTCAGTTTGTCCATGGTGACGACCTTCAGAAGATGGCCATGGAAGTACGCATGAGGGAAATTCCTGTTGAAGCCATGCGCGGTAACATATACGACAGGAACAGTCGGGAATTGGTTACCAGCGTAAGCGTGGATTCCGTTTACGCCCTGCCGCACCAGGTCAAAGACCCTGCCAAAACTGCGGATGTACTCGCTCCTGTGCTGGATATGGACAGGGATAAACTATACAAAATATTAAGCCGCAGGTCATCATACGAATGGGTGAAAAGGAAAGTTACCCCCGAGGTTTCGTCCAGGATAAAAGAATTAAATTTGCAGGGCATCCACCTGGTGGAGGAGAGTAAAAGGAATTACCTGCACGAGACACTGGCATCCCACCTGTTGGGTGTCACCGGAGTGGATAACCAGGGCCTTATGGGAATTGAAAAAACATTCGACGAAGCTCTAAAGGGGAAGCCGGGGAGGATTTTGGTGGAGCATGACGCCGCGGGGCGGAAGGTGCAAAACCCCATTGAAAGATACATCCCGTCCCAGAAGGGCAACAGTCTGGTGCTTACCATTGACGAAACTATTCAGTATTTTGTGGAGAGGGAACTGGACAACGTAATGGCCAGATACCAGCCAAAGCTGGCCGTAGTTGTGGTGATGGACCCCAAAACCGGAGAAATACTGGCCATGGGCAACAGGCCCACATTTAACTCCAATGACTGGAAAAACGTCCCGAGAAACGTCTGGGATCGCAACCCGGCCATCTGGTATAATTATGAGCCGGGCTCTACTTTCAAAATAATAACGGCGTCCGCCGCTGTAAATGAAAACACCGTAAGGAACAGCGACCGTTTTTACGACCCGGGCTACGTCAAGGTAGCGGACCGCAAAATACGCTGCTGGAAGGCCGGGGGACACGGGAGTCTTTCCTTTGAGGAAGTGGTGATGAATTCCTGCAACCCCGGGTTTATTGAAGTTGGGCTGGAATTGGGCAAGGAAAGGTTTTATAAATATGTAAGGGGTTTTGGTTTAGGGCAGAAAACCGGTATTGATTTACCCGGTGAAGCCACAGGGATTGTGATACCAGAGAAAAACGCAACCAATCTGAACGTAGCCACTATGTCAATAGGACAATCCGTGGCTGTTACACCCATACAATTGCTCAGGGCAACCGCTGCGGTGGCAAACGGCGGGTTTCTCATGAAACCCCTGCTGGCCAGAGAAATTTTAGACAACAAGGGCAACACAGTTAAAAAATTTGAACCGGAGTCGCTACGGCAAGTGTTGTCTGCAGAGTCCTCGGCCCGGCTGAGGGAATTGCTGGAAAACGTGGTGGCCCGGGGGACCGGACGCAACGCCTTTGTTGAGGGATACCGGGTAGCGGGCAAAACCGGCACAGCCCAGGTGGTGGGTGAGCGAGGCGGTTATGTCAGTGGTAGGTATGTTGCGTCCTTCACTGGTTTTGCCCCGGCGAATGACCCGAAGTTTGCCATGTTGGTAATGATCGCCGAACCCCAGGGGGGAATATACTATGGGGGTCAGGTGGCTGCACCGGTTTTTCAGGCCATTGCCAGAGACATACTGCATTATATGAAGATACCTGAAACCCCGGGTCTGGTAAAGCCCAAGAACCCACTCACCTGGTACGAACCGGACAGGGTGGAGGTTACGGTGCCAAATGTAGTCAACTATCCCGTTAACGAGGCCACGAGAATGTTAAGGCAGGCGGGTCTTTCTATCCAGACCAGCGGGGAGGGTGGAATTGTCTACGGGCAGGTACCCGAGGGAGGAGCCAAGGTAATGAGCGGCACCACGGTACTGCTGGATATGAGTCCTCCTGCGTCGCCGGATGATGGGGACAGGGTGACAATCCCTAATCTGTCAGGTTTGACCCTGGATGAGGCTGGCAGCTTGCTGCAAGAAATGGGACTGCATCCGGAAATAGTAGGAACAGGCCTGGTTGAAATACAGAGTCCAGCCCCGGGAACAAGGGTTCCCCGGGGGAGTACCGTCAGGCTGGAGTTTATGCCGCCCGGCAGGGAGAAGCCTCCGCAGTCCGATAACGCGCCTCCTGTGATGGGCTGGGAGTTTATTATGGATTAAGTAAATGCAAAAAGCCTGCAGGATGCCTTCCGGCAGGCTTTTATTAAGAATAGATGCACGTTAGTTATCCATAATTAATATGTTTTAAGGTTAAACAAATAATTACTGGATATAATTATGGAAAGAAATGTATATAAGGGGGGTCTATTATTGTTATTAAGTACCCTTATAAAAGATATAAAAATAGAGCACATTCAGGGCGAATTTGATCCGGAAATCAAAGGAATAGCTTACGATTCCCGAAAGGTTCGCCCTGGGTACCTATTTGTGGCGGTGGAAGGTTTTAAAACAGACGGCCATATATACCTGGAAAAGGCTGTAAAATCGGGCGCGGTGGCGCTGGTGCTGGAAAAGGACGTGCCCGTGCCGGAAGGGGTAACGGTAATAAAGGTCAAACAGAGCAGGCTGACCTTAGCACTTTTGGCAGACACTTTTTATCAACATCCCTCCGGGAAGCTGGAGATGATAGGAGTCACCGGGACCAACGGGAAGACCACAACCACAAACCTTATCGACGCCATTTACCAGGGAGCCGGAATTAAAACAGGTTTGATTGGCACCATAGCCAACTATATAGGCGACAGGGTTGTGGCAGTAAGCCACACTACCCCGGAGTCCGCCGACCTGCAGGAATTGCTGAGCGATATGGTTGAGGAAAAGGTGAGAGCGGTTGTAATGGAGGCCAGTTCCCACGCCCTTGCCCTGGATCGGGTGGCCGGGGTAGAATATGATGTGGCCGTGTTTACCAACCTCTCCAGGGATCATCTGGATTTTCACCGGGACATGGACGATTACCTGTCGGCCAAGGCTAAACTTTTTTCCGGTCTCAAGCACGGTGCCAAGGGAAACCGCAAAATTGCCGTGATAAATGCAGATGATAACAGGTCTGGAGAATTAATCGCTGTTACCGGGGTGCCGGTGGTCACCTATGGAATTAACAGCAAGGCAGATATAACCGCAGGAGATATTAATATAACCTCCAGTGGTGTATCCTTCACCGCCAGGGGTAAAGAAACTGAGATCAGGCTCAATTTAAAGCTCACCGGGATGTTCAACGTGTACAACGCTCTGGCTGCCTACAGCGTGGGAGTGGTCCGGGGCTTTTCGCCGGAGAGGATAAAGGCTTCCCTTGAAGGAGTGGCCGGTGTTGCCGGGCGTTTCGAACCGGTGCGAAAAGGGCAGGATTTCGCGGTGATAGTGGATTACGCACATACCCCGGACGGACTGGAAAATATACTGAAAACAGCAAGAGAAATCACCCGGGGAGAACTGATCACCGTTTTCGGCTGCGGCGGGGACCGGGACAGGAAAAAAAGACCAATGATGGGTGAAATAGCGGTGCGGCTTAGTGACCGTGCCATAGTAACATCGGATAATCCACGCACCGAGGACCCGTTAAGAATAATTGAGGATATTAAGGAAGGTATTTACAGGGCGCCGGGAGGAGCAAGCTGCGAAGTGGAGCCCGACCGCCGCTCCGCCATTAAAAAAGCCATATTCGGCGCTAAACCCGGAGATGTAGTGGTAATAGCCGGCAAAGGCCACGAGGACTATCAGATCATCGGGGAGACCAAACACCATTTTGATGACCGGGAGGAATCGGCCCGCTTTATTGAGGAGAGGATGAAAGGTTCGATTTCATGAGCCGGCGGCAAAACCGCTGCATGGTAAACACACGTATTGACTAGACTTTTTAAGGATAGAGGTGTTGAAATTATGTTACCCCTTTCCCTGGATGAAATCGCCGGTGTTACAGGGGCGGAAATAAGGGGTGGGTATGGAATGGAGCTGGTGACCGCCATTTCCACCGATTCCAGGAAGCTGAATAAGGGTGAGCTTTTTTTCGCCCTTTCCGGGGATAATTTCGACGGGCATAGCTTTGTTCATGCGGCTTTTTTAGCCGGGGCCGCCGGCGCGGTGGTGGAAAGGGATGTGCCTGGATTGCCCGGGATTTTCCCCTGCCTTTTAGTCCGCGACTCCCTGGTTGCGCTTCAAGACCTTGCCCGGCACAACCGCAAAACATTCGCTGTTCCGGTGATTGGGGTTACCGGAAGCTCAGGAAAAACCAGCACCAAGGATTTGATATACTCGGTGCTTTCCACAGAATATAAAACGCTTAAAACAGAAGGCAATTTCAACAACGAGATAGGGCTACCGCTTACCCTGCTGAAAATTTCCGGGGAACACCAGGCGGCGGTTGTGGAAATGGCCATGCGGGGTCCGGGGGAAATAGACGAACTCTGCAGCATTGCCCTACCCAGTGCCGGTGTTATAACCAACATCGGCGAGACGCACCTGGAGCGGTTGGGTAGTGTGGAAAACATAGCCCGGGCCAAGGGGGAACTGCTGGACTACATTCCCCCCGGCGGTTTTGCGGTGCTGCATGGAGACAGTCCCTATATCAGGGAGCAGGCCAAAAGGTGCCGGGGCAATGTGCTTTTTTTCGGTGAAGGAAAAGATATGGACCTTTATCCCCGGGAGGTTCAGCCGGAAGGAAGCGGCAATCGCTTTCTGGCGGCAACACCCGGGGGGGATATGGAACTGTTCATTCCTCTACCCGGCAGGCATAATGTTATTAACGCCCTGGCGGCGGTGGCGGTGGGGCTCTGCATGGGTCTTACCCGGGAGCAAATCGCCCGGGGTCTGGAGTCCGCAGCTCTTACGGCTATGCGTTTGGAGATTCTGGATGCCGGGGGTGTAAAAATTATTAATGACACCTACAACGCCAATCCTTTTTCCATGAAGGCTGCTTTACAGGTTTTAGATGAAATTTCTAAAAGCGGACGCAGGATTGCGGTTCTGGCAGATATGCTGGAACTGGGGGATAGGTCCGAAGCGGCACACCGGGAGATTGGTGAAACCGCTGCGGTTATGGGTGTGGACTATCTCCTAACCGTGGGCAAACTATCCGTGCATATAAACCGGGGCGCCCTGGCAGGAGGCCAGCAGGCGGATAGGGCCCTGCATTTCGATTATGGCGGTGACGTACTTGAATTTCTTAAAGCAATCATTCAGCCGGGAGATGTGGTGCTGGTAAAGGGTTCCCGCTCCATGCGTATGGAGGAAATTGTCAGGGGATTGTGCGCGGTTTAAAACGACTTCTGGATACTTTTGGCCCAGGCAGGCATAAGCTGTTGGGTGACGTATTTATGAAATATAGTGAAACGGGGGGGACCGGAAAACAATTCCGGATTAATAATGCCAGAAAATCTGATTATTTTGGAATCACTGGCAATTTCCTTTGCTATAACGGCCCTGTTGGGTCCTTTGGTGATTCCGGTTCTCAAAAGGCTGAAATTCGGGCAAAATGTGCGTGACGACGGTCCTGCCAGCCATCTGGCGAAAACCGGGACCCCAACCATGGGCGGGGTGATGTTTTTAGCAGGGATAGCCGTAGCCGGGGGTATTCTATCCTTTCGCTATCCGGATGGGTTTCTGGTACTGGCTGCCACCCTTGGGATCGGTCTTATAGGATTTCTTGACGATTTTATTAAAATTGCCCTTAAGAGACCTCTGGGACTCAGGGCCAGGGAGAAGATAACCGGCCAGGTGCTGGTAGGCCTGTTGCTGGCGTTGTTGTCCGTATCAACCCTGGGTCGGGGAACCGATGTGGTTATCCCTTTCAGCGGTTTATACACCCCGGGAGGCATTTCTATAGAGCTGGGGTTTTGGGGATACATGGTCTTTGCGGTACTGGTGATTTTGTCTACCACCAACGGTGTAAACCTGACAGACGGACTGGACGGGCTCGCCGCCGGGGTAACAGTCATTGTATCCGTTGCCTTTTTGCTTATTTCACTGATGGCGGGGAAAACCGGGGTGGCTCTTTTAATGGCCGCGGTGGCTGGAGGCTGCACAGGTTTTTTACTGTATAATCGTCATCCGGCCAGGGTATTCATGGGGGATACGGGTTCATTGGCCCTGGGGGGGGCTCTGGGAGCTGCGGCGGTCATAACCCGTAGTGAGTTGTTTCTTATTATAATCGGTATCATATATGTGGCTGAGACACTATCGGTTATTATTCAGGTTTTTTCCTTCCAGGGTTTTCACCGCAGGGTCTTCCGTATGAGCCCCCTGCACCATCATTTTGAGTTGGGCAACTGGAGCGAAAATAAGATTGTATTGACATTCAGCGCTGTTACCCTGATTTTTTCGGTGCTGGGTATTGCGGGTTTATATCGCCTGGGTTAGTTATAAGGGAAAGTATGTTAAACAGTTGCACAATACCGTTTTCGGCTGAAGACAGCCGCACTATAAACAGTATTTATCTCGGGATTTTTTCTGGATAGGCATTCTCAAAGGAGCAAGAAAAGCTGTGGAAGTAAAAAACAAAAAGGTAGTGGTGGTTGGCGCCGGTAAGACTGGTTTGTCAACAGCCGGATTTCTAAACCGCAAAGGGGCCGGGGTAACCCTGACCGATGGCAAAAAGCGAGAGGACTTTAAGGGTTCCCTGGACGTCCTGGAGGGCTCCGGGGTTAAACTGGTGCTGGGAGAATACCCGCATATAAGCCGTGATGATTTTGATTTTATGGTGGTAAGCCCCGGGGTGCCTCCCACCATACCTCCGGTGCAGCAAGCCAGATACCTGGGCATTCCGGTGCTGGGTGAACTGGAGTTGGCCTATAGATATGCTGCGGCCCCACTGGTGGCCATCACAGGCACCAATGGCAAGACCACAACCACCACCCTGGTGGGGGAAATGTTCAGGGATGCCGGCTACAGTACCCTGGTGGCGGGCAATATAGGATTTCCCTTGATTGACCAAGTTGAAAATTATGGACCCGGCGATATTATTGTCGCCGAGGTTTCCAGCTTTCAGTTGGAAACGGTACACAGCTTCCGGCCCAGGGTAGCTGCTGTGTTGAATATAACTCCGGACCATCTGGACAGGCATGGCGACATGGATGGCTATATAAAGGCCAAAGGGCTAATTTTCTCCAATCAGAGCCGGAAAGATTACACCGTTCTTAATTACGACGACCCACTCACCAGGTCTATGTCCACATTGACTAAAGCAAAAGTCATATTTTTCAGCAGCAGGCATATTTTAGAAGAGGGGGTTTATGTAAGGGAAGGCAATATTGTTATTTCTTTCTCTGGCCGGGAAAAAGAAGTATTGGAAAAGGACAAGCTACAGATTCCCGGCGGCCATAACCTGGAAAACGCCCTGGCGGCAACTGCCTGTGCCTTCGTTATGGGCGTTTCGCTAAAAAGTTTGGCCCGCACACTGGAAAGTTTTAGGGGAGTGGCGCACAGACTGGAATTTGTGGCGGAGATTAATGGGGTCAAATATATCAACGACTCCAAAGGAACCAATCCAGACGCCAGCATTAAAGCTGTGGAAGCCTACCAACAGCCGTTAGTGCTTATAGCCGGGGGGAAAAATAAAGGCAACGATTTTAGCGAGTTTACCCGCAAGGCTGCGGTAAAAGCCAGGGCTATGGTAGTGCTTGGGCAGTGCGCCGGGGAGATGGAGGAAGCGGCCAGCAAAGCCGGTATAAAAAACATACTTCGTGCCGGCGACTTCAGGGAGGCGGTTATGTTGGCCCATCGGGCAGCCAGGCCGGGCGATGTGGTGCTGCTTTCCCCGGCCTGTGCCAGTTGGGATATGTTCAACAACTATGAAGAGCGGGGAGATTATTTCAAGGAAATTGTGCGCCGGCTGGCCGGAGGGCGTAAAAACACAATCGCTTCGGGTCCGGAGTCACGGGATGGTTGAAGAAGGATCGCTGACGGGACGGCTCTGATTTGATATTTTGGCTGTCTACGGGTGGTTATTGGGGGTGGAAGAAAATGATGGCTAAGAAAAAATCACCTGACTTCATACTTTTTATAACCGTAATGATGCTGTTGAGTGTCGGTATAGTGATGGTTTTTAGTTCCAGTAGTTATTACGCCATGTTTCCACCCTTTAACAATCCCTTTCACTTTTTGCTGAGGCAGCTGGTGCACGCGGTCATCGGCGTGTTTATAATGGGAGTTATGGTAAGGTATGATTACCATGAGCTTAAAAGATGGGCCAAATATTTGCTGATTACCGGTTTCGTGTTGCTGCTGGCTGTGCTTACCCCGCTGGGAGAGTCCAGGCTGGGCGCCCAGCGCTGGCTGAACCTGGGTTTTTACAGCTTTCAGCCCACGGAATTCGTGAAATTTTGCATGATTGTTTTTACCGCTTACGGTTTGTCCCGGAAAAGGGATAAAATTCAGAGTTTTACCGAGGGAATGCTACCTTTTCTAATGGTGGCCGGGGCTGCCGGACTGCTGATACTGATGGAGCCTGACCTGGGAACCGCGGTTACCCTGGTGGCGACCATATTTGTAATGATGTTTGCCGCAGGTGTGAGGATTTCTTACCTGTTGGGTATAGGAGTGCTGGGAGTAGGGGCAGTGCTCGCGGCAATTTTTTCCGAGGAATACCGTTACCAGAGATTCATGGCTTTTCTGGATCCTGAAAAGGATCCGTCAGGGGCCGGCTGGCATATTCTCAACTCCCTCATGTCCATTGGCTCCGGCGGGTTGTTGGGCACCGGTCTTGGTCAGGGACGCCACTCCAAATTTTTATACCTGCCGGAAAGGCAAACGGATTTTATATTTGCTGTAATTGGAGAGGAACTGGGCTTTATTGGCGGCGCTCTGGTGATACTGTTATTCATACTGTTTATCTGGAGGGGCTTTAAAATAGCCATTACAGCTCCGGATTCCTTTGGGAGCCTTCTGGCGGCCGGCATCGTGTCAGGTATAGGTCTGCAGGCTATAATTAACATAGGCGTTGTTACCAGCACTCTTCCCGTCACCGGCATTACACTCCCCTTCTTAAGTTTCGGGGGAACATCGCTGGTGTTTACCCTGATGGGTGTGGGGGTTTTGCTGAACATATCCCGCTATATCACTCCAAAATAAAGGGCTAATGGAAGAGGTGTCAGCATTTGCATTTTGTAGTGACCGGGGGAGGCACAGGGGGGCATATATACCCTGCCCTGGCCATTGCCAGGGGATTGCAGGAGCGGTTCGGGGCTGAAATACATTACATAGGCGGCACCAGGGGCATGGAATCAGATATAGTGCCGAAATCCGGCTTTCCCTTTCTGGCCATACATATGGAGGGGTTTAAAAGAAGCCTTTCACCGTCCAACATTAAGGTGGCCTGGCGGGCCGCCCGGGGAGTCGCCCAGGCCCGAAAGTACATCAGGGAGATCCGTCCCGCCGCCGTGGTCGGTACCGGTGGATACGCCTGCGGTCCGGTGGTGTTGGCGGCTTCCCTTTGCGGAATACCCACCCTTATTCATGAACAAAACGCACTGCCGGGAATTACCAACAGGATGCTGGCCAGGTTCGTTGATCAGATTGCCCTTACCTTTGAGGATTCAAAAAAATACTTTACACCCAAAGCCCGGGCCAAGATTACCGGGCTTCCGGTACGTCCGGAAATATTGATTAAAGACCGGCAAACCGCCAGGGCCAAGCTTAATATACCTGAAGGAGGCAGACTTGTTCTTTCCTTTGGCGGCAGCCAAGGAGCCAGCAGTATAAACAGGGCGATGGCCGGGCTGTTTAAAAGACTTCACAGTGAAGAGGGGGGGCATTTCTTTATACCCGGAGAGGTTCATTTTCTTCATGTGACTGGCCCCCGCCAGTACGACGAATTCATGGAGGAATTAGCCAATAACGGTATATTATTGGCTAATAATGGGAATATTACCATTGCTTCATATATGTACGATATGCCCGACGCTTTGGCCGCCAGCGACCTGGTGATTTGCCGGGCGGGAGCAGCGACACTGGCGGAGTTGACCGTGATGGGGCTGCCTGCCATTCTCATACCTTATCCGTACGCAGCAGGGAATCACCAGGAGTACAATGCCCGGGCACTGGAAAGGACAGGGGCGGCGTTGGTCATCCGGGATGCTGATTTGAGTGGTGACGTACTATTTAATAATATATCCCGGTTGCTATCTGACGCCTCCATGCTTAATGGTATGGCTGAGTCCAGCAAAACACTGGGGAAACCCCGGGCACTTGATGATATACTTGACTGTGTAAAGGCAATGCTGGATAATAAATAGAAATGTTGTCAAAAAAAGTAATTTTTACAGTTGATATTAATAAGTGGACATGCCTTTACCAGGGGTGCCTGCATATGAGGACCCTTATTATACTGTTTTGGCTTAAATTTCAACAATTTGGCGATAGATTAATCTATACCGGTCCCGCAGGCCGGGAGAGATAGCACCGCCAGTAACACCTTATCCGGACTGCGCATAATATATCCTATCTTTCGGCTCTTTTTCGGGCCAAGGGGGAGCATGGTTCTACGCCCTGTGGATTGCGGCGTTTCCCTGCCAAAGTATGCTGCAGACCGTTTCGGGAGGAGATGATGAAGAATTGCATGTTATACCTGAACGGGTGCACTTTATAGGAATCGGCGGAGCCGGTATGAGTGGCCTGGCAAGAATACTTTTGGAACTGGGACACAAGGTTAGTGGGTCAGACCTGGCCAGAACCCAGGTGACCGAGAGGCTTGAAAAGCAAGGTGCTGTATGTTTCACCGGCCACCACGCGGACAATATAGGCGACGTACAAATGCTGGTGGTGTCCAGCGCTATCAAAAAAGATAATCCAGAACTTATACAGGCCGAAAGAATGGGTATTCCCGTTATCCACCGGGGGGAACTGCTGGCCTTGTTGATGAAGAGACAGCGAGGTATTGCTGTGGCCGGCGCCCACGGGAAGACCACCACGACATCCATGCTGGCCTTGGTGCAGGAAAGCAACGACCTTGACCCTACCATTGTGGTTGGAGGTGAATTGAACGATATTGGCGGTAACGCCAAGCTGGGGCGGGGCGAATACCTGATTGCTGAAGCCGATGAGAGTGACGGTTCGTTTCTAAAACTGGATCCCACTGCGGTGATAATTACCAATGTGGAGGATGACCACCTTGATTACTACGGTACGGTGGAGAGAATTAAAGAAGCCTTCAGGACCTTCTTAAACAAAATTCCCCCCGACGGTATGGCGGTATTGTGCCTGGATGATCCCGGAGTCAGGGAAGTAGCTGCGGATTTTAAAGGGCCCCGAATGTTTTACGGCATACACAGTCAGGAAGCGGATTATACCCTGCGAAATATTCATTTGAACGGGACAGTCTCCCGGGCGGAAGTGTATTTCAGGGATGAGTTCCTGGGTATGTTGGAACTTCTGGTTCCGGGAATCCATAATATGTCCAATGCCCTGGGGGTGGTAGCTGCGGCCCGCTGGGCCGGGCTGGAGTTTGTTGAAATAGCAGTGGCACTGAAAAAATTTACGGGTGCCGGAAGAAGGTTTCAACTATTGGGAGAGGTGCGGGGTATAAGGGTGGTGGATGATTACGCGCACCACCCCAGTGAGATTAAAGCTACACTGAGAGCAGCCCGCCAGGTTGGTATGGGCAGGGTTATATCGGTGTTTCAGCCCCACCGTTATACCCGGACGTCTTTATTGAGGGAACGTTTTGGCACAGCCTTTTCCGATGCTGACGTAATAATATTGAGTGACATATACAGTGCCGGTGAGCTGCCTATTGAAGGGGTCAGCGCACGGATGATAGCAGAAGCTATTGAAAACTTCGAAAACAAGCCGGTGACATATCTTCCTACCCGTGAAGATATAGTCAATTATCTGGTGGACTTTGTCCAGCCGGGAGATTTAATTCTGACCATGGGTGCTGGAAATATATGGACGGCTGGGATTGATTTGGTGAAAAGGCTTCAGGCCGCGGAGGGAAGCTGATATGGCTTCGAAGGGCTTGGCCTGGGATTTGAAGATGAAAATTACCAGCCCCGTTTTGGAAGAGGAGCCGATGCGCCAGCATACACGCGGGCGCATCGGCGGCCCTGCCCAGGTAATGGTAGATTTATGCAGCAAAGAGGATTTGCAGCAAATTATACAATACTCCCGGGAGAGGCATGTACCACTAACAGTAATCGGCGCCGGCACCAACTTGCTGGTTCGCGACGGAGGCATTCGCGGCATAGTGGTTAAATTGGGGGCCGGAATGAGCTCCCTTAATGTGCAGGATGGCGTGATAACCGCCGGGGCTGGCGTAAGGCTGGGTCATTTTTCCGCAGTGGCCTGTACCGAGGGTATCGGTGGGTTTGAATTCCTGGCAGGCATACCCGGCACTGTAGGCGGAGCGGTGGTGATGAACGCCGGGGCCAATGATTCGTCCGTCAGTAAAGTGGTTGAAGAGGTTGTTCTGATTGACCGGGATGGTAATATCTTTAAGCGCAAGGCTTCTGAATTGGGTTTCAACTACCGCAAGAGCAATTTGTTGAATTCTGAATATATTGTGGTAGAAGCTGTTTTCCGGGGAGAAAACCGCCTTCCGGAGATTATCAGGGAGAAGATTAACGGCTTTCTGGCCCGGAGAAAAGCCACTCAACCTTACGATTTACCGAATGCCGGTAGTGTTTTTAAAAATCCGCCCGGCGACTCCGCAGGGCGGCTTATTGAGTCGGCCGGATGTAAGGGCCTTCAAACGGGGGGCGCCCAAGTATCGTTGAAGCATGCCAATTTTATTGTCAACCTGGGGGAGGCCACTGCTGTGGATGTAATTAGGCTGATAAATATTGTTCGGGACAGGGTATATGAAATGTCCGGAATACAACTGGTCACTGAGGTCCAGATATTGGGTGACGACTGAGGCGGAGGTGACTTAAATGGCAAAATTTATGATTGTGGGGGGGCATCGCCTGCAGGGTAAGATCAGCGTAAGCGGCAGTAAAAACGCATCGTTGCCCATACTGGCGGCCACCCTGCTTAATCCGGGGGAGAGTGTCATACACGGGGTTCCACGCTTAAGAGACGTGGAAGTAATGATTGAAGTGTTACAGTACCTGGGGGCAAGGGTAACCAGGGAAGGAAGCACGGTAAGGGTGAATGCCGCCGAAATTAACTGCTTGGAAGTAAGCGAAGAGCTGACCAGGAAGATGCGGGCATCAAACCTGGTGCTGGGACCTATGCTGGGTCGTTTTAAAAAAATTACCATTAGCCATCCGGGGGGCTGTGACATCGGTTCAAGGCCCATGAACCTTCATTTGAAAGGCCTGGCTTATATGGGGGCCGGGATAACGGAAAAGTTCGGCTACATAACCGCCGAAACAAATAGGCTTACAGGGGCTGAAATCCACCTGGATATGCCGAGTGTCGGCGCCACGGAAAATATAATGATGGCCGCGGTGCTGGGTAAGGGCACCACAATAATAAGAAATGCCGCCAGGGAGCCGGAAATAGTCGATTTACAAAACTTCCTCAATAAAATGGGCGCGGATATAAAGGGAGCGGGAACCGACATTATAAAAATAAAAGGGGTTTCCTCCCTGGGCAGTACGGAACATAATGTGATTCCAGACCGTATTGAAGCAGGCACCCACATGATCGCGGCTGCCATAACTGGCGGCGACGTAACGGTTACCAATGTGATACCGGAGCACGTGGAATCGCTAATTGCCAAACTGAAAGAAACAGGGGCGCAGATTACCGTGGGCGAGGACACCCTGAGGGTTACCGCCAGAGGCAGGCCTTCAGCCGTTGACATAAAGACACTGTTTTATCCTGGATTTCCCACCGATTTGCAGCCACAGATAATGGCGCTGCTGACCACAGCGGACGGCACCAGTATAGTAAGCGAAATGGTGTTTGAAAACCGTTATAAGCATGTCAGTGAATTGAGGAGAATGGGCGCCGATATAAAAGTCGAGGGGCAAATCGCCATAATAAAAGGGGTGACGAAGCTTAGCGGAGCGGTGGTTGAAGCTTCCGACTTGCGAGCCGGGGCGGCGCTGGTGCTGGCGGCCTTGTCCGCTGAAAACGGCAGCGTGGTGGAGCACATAGAGCATATAGACCGTGGCTATGAGCGACTGGAAAGAAAATACAGCGCATTGGGCGCAAGAATTATTAGGGTGCACAGTTAATGTGGACTCTTTTTTGGTTTCGTGGGGGACAAGGTCAGTGTAGAGCAGGTCCCGGTGTATACAAAACAAATATATTTACACGGGTATAATCATTTTATGGGTGGAAATTCTACGGTAGAGGTGATTGTTATTATACTGGCCGTACAGACCATAATATTTAGGTGTGGATTACCAGGTGTTTTATTCAATCTCGAGGAGGGTTAAATGGATGGGCATTACATCCCCCGTTATAATTATAAAATCATTGATAATAGCCTTATTAACCGCGTTTTTTCTTCCTCTGACAACTGATCTGAGTATATTGCAATCGTTGGTGATAGGATTGGCAATTTCCTTTCTTCTATATGCCAGTGATTTGATAGTTTTTCCCAGGATAAATGTTCTTTCCGCCACTGTTGCCGATATGATAATCGCAATCTTGGGGCTTTGGGCTGGAGTTGCCTATTTCAGTGGGATGGGTTTAACTGTTCCTTGGTCTTTTTTATATGGGTTGATAATAGGTGTCGGGGAATGGTTTCTGTACCGTTATTTAAGAGTGACATGAATATAGAGTTTTCAGGCGTAAATTAGACCTTAACTAGTTGTCCCTGGAGGAAAACAATTCCTGCTGTTGAAACTTTTATGAAAATACGGCTAAGATGATTTCTTTTATCTCGCTAACAGCCTGTAAGACCCCG